>NZ_VPAN01000042.1:0-23805 GCF_013419225.1 Acinetobacter sp. YH12097
TCGCAAGAGATGCGATGGATGTCTGGTGATTTGTAGTCATAAATTTTAGTCCCCACTTGTTTTTAAGTGGGGACTAAATTAAGGCTTATAGGATGAATTCATAAGGTGTGTTCAGCGGACGCTTACACAAAAGCATGTTTTTTCTTAGGAGTAATATAAATAACCTTCTCTTTTGCCAGTACCTTCTTCTGCTCACTCTCCTTAATCTGCACAGTATGATTTGCATCAAAGGTTAAATTAGGAGTATTTATTGGCATGGGATCATGTTCTTGATTTGAGTCTAAAATTTTTCCAAGAGCATCTTGAAAATCAGCCTGCTGTTGAGTTATTTGATTAGCGCTTTCAGAAATCTCTGACGGAACAGATTGTACCTTAGATAAATCACCATTATCCGTTTGAATCAAATCGTTTTGCTTGTCACAAACTACTGAACAAAGTACTTGGTTTTTAGCTATATCCTGTTTCTGTGTTTGTAGATCATTGAGTGTGTCCGTAATTTCATCACTTGCTTTATTTTTGGCTTTTCGATTTCTACCTAAAATCAGTAGTTGTTTTCTTGGTGAATTTTCAAGATCCAACTCATCTACCAAAATTAAAGGGCAATAAGAATAGAACTTTGAAACGCTCTCGATTAACATTTTTTTGCTTTTCTTTTGCTTAGGAGAAATACTAAGGTATTCAGAATTAAGTAGATTTTCTGTTTTAACTATAGAGGCACAAGTTGCACTTAAAGTTTCCATCTTAAAAACTTCAAAAGGGTTCGTGAGATTCTCACTATCTGGGTTTTCACGTTTCTTATTGTATGTCTGGAGCTGATCCCATTTATGATCCACGTAGCTTTCCCAATATTTAATCACAGCATTTCTAAGATCATCACCATCCATAGCCTCATTATTTTTCATTTCAAAAAATAAAGTAGCGTCTATGTAATGTTCTTTGCTATATGGCACATACACCCCGACTTGCCCAATTAAGCGAACACCATGAGTTTTCCGTCGCTTCAGGTTTTCAGTGTATTCTCGGAACATATCATCAAATATTTTTGACTTATCTTGATCAACCTGATTGCCACACCTAAAGATACAGCGTATGACGGAAACATCTTGGTTTAATACTGTTTCAAGATAGGCTTGAACTCTTTTTTCATTATGAACAGCATTCTCACATAACACCGCTTCGTTTTTAAAAGCTGATTTAAGCATTGTTGCTTGATAAGCATTCAACTGATTTTTAAGTAAATCCAAATCAGATATCGAATAATCTCTCTCAAAAAAATCCCTTTTTCGCAGAATAAAATGAATCGATTTAGCACTCAATTCCGCTGGTAGGCTTCGTTTATCCCTCCAACAGTCCATGTGTAAAATCAAAGCAAACTGCTTGAACAATGGAGATAACTTTGAAAATTTGGGTGATTTCTCAAATTTTTCAATTTCTATGATCCTCTCGAAAGCAAAAACAGGAGTATTCATCAGTCGAGCCAAAAAAATTTCAATTCTGATTAGATCTTCCAATACATCATGAGAAACCGATGTAACACTTTGCTGAAGATACAAATAGCGCAGGATTTCTATCTGTTTAACTACAGTTGGATGCAAATCACTAAATGAAAAATATTGATTGATTTTTCTGAGATGATCACCTTCTATCGCTAACTCACGTAAGTTTTCTGCTGTGTTCTTAGGTTTAGGCTCTACCTTTGGCACTTTCTTTTTTTGATCTTGCCCACGTTCAATATAGATTTTTTCCCTATAAAACATGTACTTATTAAAACAACGGCCCGTTTGATCCTCTTGCCCTTGGAATAATGAATCTTTATCCAGATTCAACAAGAACATGCTTGATAAAAAGTATTTCAAAAAACCGTTACGAAATACTTGTTTTTTTGACCTAGAAGTAAGTTCACCAACAAAAACATCATTTGGGAATATTTTTTTTAACATGCTCTCCCGATTAAGCACCTTGACTTTATGACTATAAATAACTCCTACCGCCTCATCGACAGCCGACGAAACAAACTCCATCACCTGTTGATGATTTTGATAAATTGTCGACTTATAGAGCAAAAGATACGATACAATAAAACTGTTATTAGTAATTTTATTGGTATGATTAAGCTGCATTAATATTGCATCATTCGCCTTAAAATCATCTTGTAAGTACCTGTCAACATTGGATAGAAATGAAGGGAATAAAGTTTCTCTGGTTGATCCCCCAAAAAGTAAACTTCCAGGCAAAATAATATCAAAAACACTTACCCCAATTTTTAGATTTCGGTCAACCAACTCATCGAAATTCGCCATCAACCTTTTATACTTTTTATCGTATAGCTTCAATTCTACTCGGAGACTCTTAGGTAATTCCTCTATCTGTAACACTGAGGCTTGGTAGGCTTCGATAAAACCAAAAACAATATCTTTTTTGAATGTTTTCTGATTCCAAGTGGCTGAGCTACTGAATTGTTCATAAGACTCACTGTGCTGATCCAGAAAATGAGAATAACCAGCGATAAGTGGATCCCAGTAGTATGACCGACAAAAATTTGAGAAAGCTGTTTTTGCGTCCACCTGTTGAACCAACGCTAGCTTCTTATAAAAATCTATAATTTCCTGAACTTTATCTTCGTTATTTTTTTGGACTGCATATTCATAATCATTCCGATTAGGTGCAGAGCCATTCTCAATTTTTCTTAAAATCTCATGTATCTGCTCCAACGTAACAATCGTCTCATTATAAATAGCCAGACCTGTATTGTTTTGCCCAGGTATCGTTACAGACAACTTATAAGGGAACTTTTCCTTTAGATAAGCAAACAGATTTTGAAAAAACACTTCATCACTACCAACCCACTGCTTCCTCATGAAATTAATTTCCGGTATGAATAAGATTACAAAGGTATTTAAATAGATATAATACTAGTCTGTATTTTTTTAAATAATACACAAATTCCACCATAAAAGCCTTATTTAAAAAGGCACTAAAAATATAATTTCATTTTCTATACCGTAAAATATACATTGTTATATAGCAAAATTTATAACCCAATATTACTTTTTACTTAGACTTATACTTTATTTTTAGACTCTTTATTTATCATTAAAATTTTCCGTTTTAATCAACCCAGCACACTCCTAAGTCTCACCACATCCAAACATTTGGAATAAAAAAAGGGTGTGCAAACGCACACCCTTGGATATATACAAAATTCAAATCAACCTTAAAAACATCCCAAAAACAGCACCTACCAAGATCGACGATCATCAACCCACCTCCCCACACCAACGCTATTTCTTAAACTGAGTTACAAGTTCATTCAACGATGCTAGACCTTCTTTGGTATTACCAGATCATTAAAAAACACTCATGATACTGGCATCTAAATTGCCACTTTTCAGCCCCTATTTTTTTTGGCTTACAATCACCTGATTCATGATTTCCATGCTGTTTCTTAGACAGTCGATTAATAACGAATGAATATCATAATTATTAAATAAAATTTCTCGCCCCAAACTTTCAAACGGATAACCATATTTTTTAGCATCAGAATACCTCAAGATCTGAGATTCTAAGTCCTGCAATTCTGCCTCTAATTTTTTTTGTTTTTGCCTAGCAGAGTGCAAATGCTCATCATCACTGCTACCTTTTCTGTTTTTTAGTTTTCTTACCTCAATATTATCTATAAGCCATTCAAGTTCTTCTTTTTCCTTACAAAACAACTGCTTTTTCACTTCATGCTTTTTTAGTTGCTCTTCTATATACTGTTTATCCATTTCCTCAAATTTTTCAATAACTTCAGTATAAACATCTTTCACAGCATCACTAGGACTGCTCCATTTGCCATGCTTATCTGAATACGCAAGTAAAGTATCAAAAAAAATTTTATGCTTAACTTCATGCCTTTTATTAACAGCAATATAGCCTTGTATTTTTTTTCTTAACTCGACAGAGTAAAGTGAGCCATAAAGCACACTTTGTCTTGGTGTTATCATGTCAATCAAAGTTTCAAGGCAAAATTTATATTCTTCTCGTAAAGTAGAAGCAGCCAAATTGTTATAATCCACTACCAGCTTATCTATTTTTTTAATTAAGTGCAGAGTCTTTCTTGCAGTAAATTTTGGATTGAAATTCATCAAAACTTCATCACCATCCCATGGACTATCTTGCCATAAAAGCTCATTAAAACTTTTATCACCTAATTCTTCCAGCACTTTTAATAGCTGCTTTTTTTTCAAAGTGGACAAACTCAAGCGTTGGATATCTACTTCATTTTCAGCCTTCTTTGATTTTTTAGCAGTCTTTGTAAAATTTTCAAGCTTGAGAGCATTGATGATCTGCAAATACAACTCATCACTTAACAGTTGAAAATATTCAACTTTTAGTTTCTCCATTATTCTAAAATTCAATAAAAAAAAGAATCTTAATATTTAATTTTTTACTTTCCTAGACCTATTACTCTTAATTTTTGATTTACCTAAACTTAGGACATCAAATCAACAGTGAGTCAAATAGGTAAAATGGTTGCATTCCAAATAAATACTCTTGATTACTTATTTATGCGATATCGGTCTATGACAGTTGACTTGTTATTGATCGTGTCAGACTATTATCCTCACCTTAGTAAAGCTGAAGCATTAAGAAAGGCAAATAATCAAGATTACCCCTTCTCTGTATTTAAAATAGATCAAAGTAAACGTGCACCCTTTCTAGTACACGTTAAAGATCTAGCAGATGTTCTAGACAAAAAGTATTCCGAAGCTTCCAAAGACTATGCTACGTTTCATCAATGAGGCGTAGCACCTCTTCAAACTGTATAACATCCCTTCTCGCCTTCACTGATACATATCGCTGTAAACTACTCCAGGAATCATGCAAACTTACTTTTTGGATTTCGGGAATCGTCATACTCTGCTCAGCTAGTCGAGTACAACCTTCATGTCTCAAGTCATGAAATCGTAAATCTTCAATACCCAAAATTTTGCAGGCTTCTCTAAATTCTTTACCCAAACTTTTGGGATTCAAAGGCAATAACAAATTTTCATCATGCCCTAGCTTTAGCATCCGATCACGGACTTCGGAATGCTTTAATCTCTTAATCATTTCCTTACAAGAATCAAGAACATCAAATGATTTGTGATTGCCTTTAGAGCCATTCGGATTCTTTAGATCATGCACTTTCCACGTTGAGTGATGTGGGTCATAATCTCGAAAATACAATCGTGTTAATTCAGCTTCACGTCTGCATGAGAAAATTGCAAACCACATAATCAAATGCATTGGGTATTTAGAGCCATAACGATTTAGTTTCCATCGTTCTGTAAAATACTTCGTCAATGCAATCAATTCATCTCTCGAAGGCAGTCGGTCTCTTTTTTGACTAGATGATATTTGACGTGTTTTCCTTAACTGAGCCGTAGCCTTATCAAAGCCATTTAAATCAATATCCATTTCCCACATAACAGCAGCATGAGAAAGTACACCACGAATATGTAAAAGCTCATGTTGCTGCGTACTAGTCGCGATAGGTTCAAGTTCAAGATGAGGGACTCCTCCCTTCCTCAAAGCGACATGCTCAGCTAAATGTACTGATTTTATTTTTGTGATAATATTGCGCGCGATTGGCAGCTTCTTGATTAAGAGCAGAGAATAGCGTTTCGTCCTTCCGTACTCGCTCCCGACTTCATCCAAATATTTATCTATGGCATCTGATAAGGTCAGATCAACGAGCTGTTCCTTGCCAAGCAAAATATCGGGATTTTCTTGAATTTCGACTTCTCTTTTCTTAAGCCAGTTTTCAGCCATCTTTTTTGAATGAAATGTTTTACTTTCAGAAAAAGCAGGAAAGCCCTTTCGAGTGATTCGAATCGCAGCACGATAGTTAACTTTACCATCTGCACCTTTCCTTGCTGTAATTGACCCCATAATTTACACCAAAAGCTATTTCCTCCATTATGGTGTAAAATTTGGTGTAAATGCAAACCGATTCACCCACCTAAACACATGTTTAAACAGATTCTCGCAGGTTGCAGAATACAGATTAAAGGTATGATTTTTAATGACTATTGATAAGAACATTGAAAACACTCAATCTCCGAGAATCAGTGTTGCACCAATGATGGATTGGACGACTCGTGACTATCGTTTCTTTGCACGCTTGTTTAACCCTAATGTGATTCTCTACACCGAGATGGTCACCACAGGTGCGATATTATTTGGCGGTGCGAATCGTCATTTGGACTATAACAACGAAGAACACCCGATTGTGTTACAGCTTGGTGGTTCAAATCCCAAAGATTTAGCGACCTGTACCAAGATGGCACAGGACTGGGGCTATGATGAAGTAAACCTCAATGTCGGCTGTCCGAGTGACCGCGTTCAGAACAATAAAATTGGTGCATGCTTGATGGCAGAGCCTGATTTGGTGGCTGAATGTATTGCTGAAATGCGAAATGCTGTTGATATTCCAGTGACCGTGAAACACCGCATCGGGATTGATGACATGCAGTCTTATGAAGAAATGCTACATTTTGTCGATACCGTGGCAAAGACTGGCTGTGACAATTTTATCGTGCATGCGCGTATTGCCCTGCTGCAAGGGTTGTCGCCAAAAGAAAACCGTGATGTGCCACCTTTACGTTATGAAGATGTTTATCGTCTGAAACAAGAACGTCCAAATTTATTGATCGAAATTAATGGCGGGGTGAAAACCTTTGCTGAAACGCAGCAACATTTACAACATGTTGATGGCGTGATGATTGGCCGTGAGGCTTATCACAACCCGTATTTATTGGCTGAGATCGGTCAGCTTTGGGATCTCGAATTACCCAACCGTTTCGATATTATCGATCAGATGCTACCGTATATTGCTAAACGCATGGAAGAAGGTGCGCCGCTTTCTATCATTACCCGTCATATTTTAGGTTTATTCCAGAACCTGCCGGGTGCTCGAAAATGGCGTCAGGCTTTAAGTGGTGGCAATGCCAAAACCTTTGCCGATGTGGAAAATGCCATCCAAAATATTAAAGATGCAATGCAACGTACTGAAGACTATTTACGTGATCATCCGAAAGTCGTTTTAGAAGATTAATCTTCTAAAAGTAAAAGCCCGCTATTTTGCGGGCTTTTTTATTTTCACGCCTCACAAAATACGTGTTTGGCAACATCGTCACAACTCAGCAAAATCATCAAAGCAATCACAATCATCGCTCAATGACTATTGATCGTAATGTTCCCTTTGGGAAAAGGCTCATCATCATCGGTCCATTGATAATCGGATGGATCTTCTTCCTCACGTAAACCCACATAGCTCTCAGGCGCCGATGTAACAGGTTCAACCTCCTCGGTTGGTTGTTCCAATTCCTCAACCAAATGATTCAACTCTTGATCTAACTGCGCCTGATACTTTGCAATTTCAGCTTCGTCAATGAAGGCAAATTGTTCTTCATCTATTTTCCATGCATAGCCTTGCAGGTCTTTGTAAATATCGACCAAAACAGTATAAGGCTGACCATCGTATTGCAACGTCGCCTGAGCCTTAAAGCTTAATCCCTTACGCTCTAATACTTTTATATTTTGAATCCGTAAATGGTACTGCCGATAATCTGGATTCTGATCAAACTCGTGTTGCATCTGCTGCTCAATCTGCCGAGATAATTCATCTGTCGAGACAAAATAGCTACAGCCAGCCAAACTCAACAGTAAAAAAATGGTGAGCCATCGAAACATATTGCATCCCCCATGATGCATTTATTCTTGATGAAAAAGTCAGACCGATCACAGATTGCGATCCAAACATTCCTCATTGTTTGCTTCATAATAGCCAATAAAACACACAGTACAAGCCAAATTATCAAGATTTCTCAATTTTATATTTAATTTTGATATCAATCACTTAAATTGCATTTTTACTGTTTTAAAACACTGACAGCCTTGGTCTCTTGCTGACATATTTTTGTTGAAAATGACCATTTTGGTAGTAGTTTCCTAGCCGTCAAATTTTCAATATGAAACCGGTCCCCCTGTGATATCTTCAATAACGAGCCTTAAACAAAACATCTAAAAAGCGCCATAAAAAATCCCCGAACATTGCGGGGATTTTGAGGAATCAACTGAAATTATTCATCGTCCGTTTCAGGCTCATGATGTAGCGCATCATGTATGGCTTCCACCAATTGCTGTGCAATTTCTTGTTTTGACGCTTTCTCTAAATCACGCTTTTCCATTTGATATTGATCGGCGAAGAACACGGTCATGGCATTTTCGTCTGAAGCAAAGCCAATGTCTTTACGTGAGACATCATTGCACGCAATCATATCGAGTTTTTTCGCCACAAGTTTGCCTGCAGCATACTCTTCGACATTGCGTGTCTCGGCGGCAAATCCCACCATAAATGGACGTTTTGACTGCTGCGCAATCGTTGCAACGATATCTGGATTTTTAATTAAAGCCACATTGAGTTCATCGCCAGCTTTTTTGATTTTATGCTCTGCAACTTCTGCCACGCGATAATCCGCAACAGCCGCTGTTGCGATAAAAATATCACAGCCTTCATCTAACATTTGCAGACTAGTCTCTAACATTTTAATTGCAGACTGCACATTAATCCGTCGTACACCATTTGGTGTATCTAAACTGACGGGTCCTGCGATCAGCGTTACTTTAGCCCCAGCTGCATAACAAGCCGCTGCCAGTGCAAAACCCATTTTCCCTGTGCTGTGGTTGGAAATATAACGAACAGGATCTATCGACTCGCGTGTTGGACCTGCTGTAATCGCTACATGTTTACCGGCAAGCATGCCAAATTTTTCAGCAATAGCTCGCTGTGCTTGATGAAAATAGGCCGTCACTTGATCCGCTAAATCTTCTGGCTCAGGCATACGTCCTAAGCCCACATCTCCACAGGCTTGAGAACCGGCATCGGGCATGATCACATGTACGCCATCTTCAACCAGTGTATTTAAATTACGCTGTGTCGCTTTGGCTGCCCACATTTGCTGATTCATCGCAGGGGCAACCCAGACGGGTGCTTTAGTCGCAAGATAAAGTGTCGAAAGAAGGTCATCTGCTAAACCCGCCGCAAATTTTGCCAGCGTGTCACAACTTGCAGGAGCAACCAATACCAAATCAGCCCAACGTGCCAATTCAATATGCCCCATGCCCGCTTCTGCTTCGGGATTGAGTAATTCGGTATGCACAGGGTTGCCTGAAAGCGCCTGAAACGTTAGCGGGGTCACAAAGGCTTGCGCACCTTGAGTCATCACCACGCGCACATCAAATCCGGCATCTTTTAACCGACGGACAAGAATGGCACTTTTATAGGCTGCGATACCACCAGTGACACCTAAAAGAATATTTTTTGTGGGCATTACACTTAAATCAAAGCTCACGAACAGGCTACCTATCTGTTGCAGTGGCGCTCACAATAGCATTAAATATGCACTGACCCAACAATCTGCTGTGAAAAAGCCGATTGACTGATAATAAAAAAGTCTAAGAATAATGAATAATTCAATTAAAAATTGGCCTGAACAAGAGCGCCCACGTGAGCGCCTGATTCATCAAGGCGCACAAAGTTTATCCGATGCTGAACTACTGGCTATTTTCCTACGCTCTGGTTCCCAGCAGCACTCTGCTGTCGAACTCGCACGACTCCTGATCCAACATTTTGGTCAGTTGCAAGCGCTGATGGATGCTTCACTTGAGGATTTACGCCAGTTTCATGGCATTGGAAACAGTAAATATGCGCAGCTCATGGCGGTAAAAGAACTCGGTAAACGCTATGTGAGTCAACTTTTTCAAAATGAAGCCTTACACTTGCAACATTCTGAACAATTGCAAAACTTTCTTCGCTTTGAATTTTTATCGGAACGTCAAGAAGTCTTTGGCGTGCTATGTCTAGATGCGCATTTAAGAAAAATAAACTTTAAAAAACTTTTTTATGGCAGCCTCAATACCTGTGAAATTTCCATCAATCAACTGCTGCGTTATGTCATTTCTGAACATGCCAGCAGTATTGTCATTGCACATAATCATCCTTTCGGTCGTGCAGAACCTTCTGCTGCCGATCTTGAATTGACTCGACTCATTCAGCAGGCTTGTCAGCTGGTGGAAATTCGACTGATCGATCATTGTATTATCTCAACAGAAGGGAGTTTTTCCTTTGCTGAACATGGCTTGCTCCAAGCACACTCATCTGCATGAAACAGTTATTGACAAGTGCTTGAGCAAACCCGAAGATCATCATAATTTTTTAAAACTAGAAATTATCATTCGAACATGATCGTCCGTGACCAACCGAGTATTTTTAAACTGCTATTTTCTTGGCGAGGAACGATTTTACCTAAGGTTTTACCGCCGCTCGGGATCGTTATGTTGCTGTCTGCCATTGTGGGCGGCTTATCCTATGTCGATATCTTCCATTTTACCGAATTTCCTTTGGTCGGCTTTACCCTGATCGGTGTTGTGCTGTCGATTTTCTTGGGCTTTAAAAACTCAGCCTGCTATGACCGTTGGTGGGAAGCTCGGCGTTTATGGGGCATTTTGATTGCCAATGCACGCCATTTTGACCGTGACTGCCGTTTACTCAGTCAAGGCCGTCGTGAACGTGTGATTCAACATGTAATCGTCTTTGCCAACGTTTTACGTGACCGACTCCGCCATCAAACTGCCAATCCCACTGAACTGGTTGAAACCAGCGGCATGAGCGCGAATGCCATCACCCAACTATACCAACAAGCCAATGCACCGCAGTACACGTTGAGTTTGATTCAATGGGAGCTGATGCAAGCGCTTAAAGATGGTGAAATTTCAGATATTATTTATACCCAGATGAATCAGCATGTGATGGAGCTCAGTACCGTACAAACCGGCTGTGACCGTATTGCCACCACGCCATTACCGTTTGCTTATTCGGTCTTGCTGAATCGAACTGTTTATTTTTTCTGTTTTGTCTTGCCCTTTAGCTTGGGTTCTACTTTAGGTCTTGCGACCCCACTTTTGGTGGGGATTTTGGCCTATACCTTTTTAGGCTTAGATGCGCTGAGTTCAGAGATTGAGGAGCCCTTCGGCACACAGAGTAATGACCTTCCATTGGACTCGATGGTACGAACCATTGAAATTGAACTACTTGGAACTTTAGGCAAACCCACTCCACCACCGATTCAAGCCAAAGATCATAATTTACTTTAATTGGTCCATGCGTCTAAACCCTCGCTTACATAACCTTGCCGTACACTTTTTTTTATACCTCGAAGATATGTAAGCAATTGATGTACGCAGCAAGATCAGAAGCGTAATTTGATTTAAATAAAAGAACGATACGCGGCAAGGTCATCCGCAAGTGTTTGAGTCAGGACTACTTCTAATCAAAAATGTTTTTGCAATACTGTGAATAATTTGAAGGTAATGATCGAGTTTTGCGGTGAGGAGCACTGCTCCGCAAGATGGTTTCCTTACGAAGTACGCTTCTCATTTTGCCGAATGAGAAACAATGTTTCGTAAGAGTACCTCTAGCCGACGGCTAATCCCTTTATTCAATCCCTAGAAGTAAGACTCCGTCGAATCGACTCAAAATGATTTTAAAAAAATTCAAAATTACTTTTATGTGCCTAACATCTCTAAGTAAGGAAAATCTTAGAGAACGGCTTTAAGCAAAGCTCTCCCAAATTCCAACTTGCCCTTCTTTCACTCGAGGGATATTGCCGAGTTTAATCCATGGCATATTGTCGCCATGAAAATCACTACCAACAGAAACTTTTAAGTTAAAGGCAGCAATCATACGATCTACCATTTGACGAGTCGATAATGGCTCAATTGCCGGTGGTAATTCCACCGCATCGCCGCCCGCTTCTGCAAAGATTTCGATCAAATAACGAATATTGGTCGCAGATAAATCATAACGCGTCGGATGCGCCAACACTGCAAAGCCACCACTGGCATGAATCACCTCAATGGTTTCAGCAAGACTCGGACCTTCAAATTTTACAAAGGCTTTTTTGCCTTCTTTAATATATTTATCAAAAGCTTGTTGTGGACGTGAAACTACCCCCTTTTCCACCAAAGTTTTGGCAATATGCGTGCGTGTCACCCGATCTGGTATATGGTCGACTTTAGCAATCACATCGCTATAAATATCTTGACCAATTAACGGTATCAATAAGTCACAAATCTGCCGAGCACGTTCCGCTCGAATACGCTTTTGATCCATTAATAAGGCTCGTAAGGGCGCAGGATTTTGCATATTTAAAGCGACGATATGCACACCATAACTTTTTTTGGTCGCAGATCTCGACCACTGGCTGGAAATCTCCACGCCAGAGATTAATTGCAGCTTTAATTCATGCGCGACCTGCTCTGCTGCCAACAATCCGTCCATCGTATCGTGATCAGTCAAAGCCAGCGTATGAATTCCAATAGCACTTGCGGCCTGCACCAAAGCCTCTGGTGACAAAGTACCATCAGAAATATTACTGTGTGTATGTAAATCTACGCCTTGCATCTCTATACTATGTCATTTATTTGATCAGATTTAGATACTCTAACATGAAAGCACTTTTAGACTTTGTGCCACTCATTATTTTCTTTTATTTATATAAAACTGTAGATCCAAAAGATACGCAGCACCCATTATTACAATTGATTGGTTCTGCTGGGGGTGTCGATAACAATAACATTCTTGTGGCAACATCAGGTCTCATCATTTCCATGCTTGTGGTTTATGGTGCATTGTTTGTCATGCAAAAATTCCGTCTAGATAAACAACAATGGATTGTGTTGTTCATGACCGTGATTTTTGGTGGTATTACCCTGATGCTAAGCGATGATTTTTATATTCGTTTAAAAGCCGTTTTACTGAACTTGGTATTTGCTGGCGCGTTTTTACTTTCTCCACTATTTAGTAAAGATAAGAAACCACTCATCGAACGTTTATTTGGTCCAGTCTTAAATTTAACCGCTGTAGGTTGGAAACGATTGAACTATGCATGGGCTGCAATGTTCGTGGTGATGTCATGTTTACACACCTTTTTCGCTTATTTGTTTGCAGACGGAAAATATTGGGGTGAATTCACTGCTTTTGGTGACATGATCGTGATGTTTTCCTTTATCATTATTCAGTTTATTGTATTACGTAAATACTTTAAGACCTCAGAATAATCCATTCGGTCAAAAATCAGGAAAAGTCATGCCATTATTCGTCGTAAGCTGTACAGATAATGAAGGTACAGTGGAAAAGCGCCTTGCGGTTCGTCCTCAACATCTTGAACGTCTACAAAAACTTGATGATGAAGGTCGTCTGATTGTTGCAGGTGCGATGCCTAAAGATCCGGCAAACCCGCAAGCTGGTTTTTATGGCAGTACGATCATTGTCGATTTTGATAGTCGTGAAGCCCTAGACCAATGGTTGGCAGATGAACCTTTCCTCAAAGAAGGGGTTTATGGCCAAATTGATGTCAAACCATTTAACAAAGCATTTCCTAAAGGATAAGGTTCATGCGCGTCGTTGTTTCTAGTTTACTGGGCTTATCTTTAATTTGTTCAACTGCATGGGCTGAAGAACCGGCTCCTGCACCTGCTGTAGCCCCTGCTGCTCAAGCAACGACTGCAACACCTCCTCCCAATCCTGTGCCGCATACTATTCCTGCCAATAAACCGGGCATCATTAAAGTGGCGGCAACCGTCAATCCCAATGGTCAACCTCAAGATGCAAATCCATTGACCATTGAGCAATTGGCAAAAAATAAAGCGCTGCAAGATGCCAAAGTCAAAGCGATGGTCAAAGACCAATCTGTACGCTTACAACAGTT
The DNA here is from genome assembly GCF_013419225.1 of Acinetobacter sp. YH12097. Taxonomy (NCBI): domain Bacteria; kingdom Pseudomonadati; phylum Pseudomonadota; class Gammaproteobacteria; order Moraxellales; family Moraxellaceae; genus Acinetobacter; species Acinetobacter sp. YH12097. The sequence goes on from NZ_VPAN01000042.1 coordinate 13,797, forward strand.
AGAAAAAGCTAACCTTGAAGCCTTGGCGCAAAACCAAGAATTACAACTTAAAAATGATAGCTTGGGTGTACAAGTACAAGTGCTACAAAGTGAACGTAGCGCGCAGATGTTTTTATATGGCGGGACCACACTAGGTGTTGGTGTGATTTTAGGTTTCTTGTTGGCCAGTTACGTCTATACCAAACGTCGTCGTCAATGGTAATTCGTTTTTCTACTTCAATTTAAAGGGTGCTTGAGTTTTGTCAGGTGCAATTCAGACTGCCGATCTCGATTGGCAAATGATCGATGGCATTGATATTCCAGTGTCTAGACAGTTTGGTGATGTGTATTTTTCGAAGGATAACGGCCTACTCGAAACACGTCATGTGTTTTTAAAAGGGAATGACCTCGACACTCGCCTTGCGGCACTGACTGATTTTGAATATTTCAGTGTCGGCGAAACAGGTTTTGGTACAGGCTTAAATATTTTGGCCTTGTGGCAATTATGGCAACAGGTTCGTCCAGATAATCACAGTCATCTGCATGCCATTTCTGTAGAAAAATTCCCTTTATCTAAAGCAGACCTCATTCGTGCATTAAATGCATGGCCTGAATTACAACCTTTGGCACAGCAACTGATTGCGCAATATCCTGAACCCATTGCGGGATGTCATCGACTCAATTTTCCAGAAGAACGTTTTTCAATTGATCTTTGGTTAGGCGATGCACACGACGTTTTTCCCATCATGGCAAAAACTGCTACGGTCAATGCATGGTTCTTGGACGGTTTTGCACCCGCCTGTAATCCTGACATGTGGGAAGAAAACGTACTCAAAAATATCGTGCGTCTATCAGACATTGGGACGACCTTTGCCTCATTTAGTGTGGCAGGTGTACTGAAACGCGGCTTACGTGAGCATGGTATTACCATTACACGACCTCGTGGCTTTGCTCATAAGCGTGAAATGCTCAAAGCTTTTTGGCTCGCACCTGAAAAGTTAGATGATCAATCCGTAGTTGCTAACCTTCCCACTTTAGACGAAAAAAAAAATTCTGAAATCGCTCTAGGACATAAGCCCCGTCAAATCGCGATTATTGGTGCTGGCATCGCCGGTTTAAGCTGTGCTTGGGCATTTGCTCAACGTGGGCATCAAGTGCGTATTTACGAGAAATCAGCACCACTCAGCGGTGGGTCGGGTAATCCTCTTGCCCTACTCAACCCTAAACTCAGTCCAATTGAACAAAGTGCTGAACATTTGATGACCCTGAGTTGGTTATATGCGCTCAAGCATTATCAAAACTTCAAGGCATTTCGTCCCTTACAGATTCACCAATCTATTTTAAAAAATAAAGCAGAGCACCTTGATTTAGCTCAAGCTTATCCTTCAGATGTATTATCTGCTGAAGAAGGCACGCTAAATCAATTAGCCTCAACATATCCAACCCTGCTCCTCAAACAAGCAGGCGCAGTCAGTCCACATCAGCTTCGTGACCAAATCTTGGCGCATCCACACATTGAATTGTTACAAGCAGATATTCAACGCATTGAGCAACAACAAAATGGCGTTGCGCTATTTACACAGGATCAGCAGCTTCCATCTGCCGAGCATGTCATTCTCTGTGCGGCACGTGACAGTATGCAGCTACAAACAGATTATCCAGAGCTGCGTGCCATTCGTGGACAAGTCAGTTGGTTGAACAACCCCGCTCAACAAATGGATATGCATACAGCCTATAGTTATGGGGGCTATTGTATGCAACTGGATGCCGAACAGATGATTATGGGCGCGTCATTTTATCCCGGTCGTGATGACACCGACGTTCTCACAGAAGATCATGTGCATAACTATGAACTTATCCACAGTGTGTTCCCCGACTTTGCCAAAACCTTAGCACCGATTGAGCAATGGCAAGGACGTGCTGCGATTCGCGCACAGACGAAAGACTTTTTCCCTGTAATTGGTGCAGTCCATGAAGATCAGCACATTTATAGCTGTAGTGGACTCGGTTCTAAAGGTTTCCTGTATGCCCCGCTCTGTAGTGAAATCATTGCCGCGTTGGTCTTAAAAGAAGCCTGCCCGATTCCAACACAGCTACTCGATAAAATTCATGCAGCACGTTTTATACGCCGCGCCAAAGCTAAACAAAAAACCAAGAAGCCTTATTTTCAAGCTCAGATGCCGTCATCTCCACCTCAAGAAAAATAACCTGCAATAAAAAAGCGCCTTTCGGCGCTTTTTTTGATTCGATCTTATTTCCCTTGTTCCAAAGGAAGACCGGCATCACGAGCAGCACGCGTGCCGCCCATTAAGATTACATATTCACGTGAGCTGTCAAAACCCTCTAGTAACTCTGCTGCACGTGGAGCTTTACTTCCGCCACCACATAAAATGTAAATGGGTTGATCCGTTGACACCTGAGTCAGTGCATCTGATGACAATGCGGTGATCGGTTGGTTAACCGCACCTTTCACATGTGCCTCAGCATAAGCACTTGCATCGCGAACATCCCAGATAATCGAGTCTTCTGGGAACTCAAATGTTGTAATTTCTTGTTTACGGATCATTGCGCACTCCTTTTGATGTAAACAACACTTGGCAAATGAAGAAAACATCCCTAGCATCTCAGATATTCTTTCCCTTTGTAAAGGTCTAATCTATGCCTTCTTTTGATATTGTTTCCGAATTAGAAGTTTTTGAAGTAAATCATGCAGTTCAAAACACGCAAAAAGAAATTGCGACGCGTTTTGACTTCCGCGGTCATGACGTTTCAATTGAGTTAAATGAGAAAAATAAGGAAATCAAAATCTCAACAGAAAGCGATTTCCAATGTGAGCAAGTGTATACCATGCTCGAAAATCATTTCTTCAAACGTAAAGTCGACATTCAAGCGCTCGATCCACAAAAAATGACCGCTTCTGGTAAAAACGTCATTCAAGTGATCAAACTAAAAGACGGTCTTGACTCTGATACTGCAAAAAAAATCAATAAAGCCATTAAAGAAAGCGGCATTAAAGTGCAATCTTCTATTCAAGGCGACAAAATTCGTGTGACTGACAAGAAACGTGACACTTTGCAACAAGTGATGGCGTTCTTAAAAGAGCAACAGTTTGGTGTGCCGCTTCAATTTAACAACTTTAAAGATTAAGGCAGCACAACTGCCATTGAGGTCAATATGGCACGTCCAAATCGTCTAAATAAACTGGTCAAAGCAAGCTCTAAATTACCCAAAGGTATTCAAAGTCGTTTGCTCAGTCGAGCTTTTGGTCGTGTCGTGCCCATGGTTGGAACGGCTAAAATCCAATATCAACATGTCAGCCCTGAGCGTGTTGAGGTGAGCATCGCCAATCATAAGGCGATGCAAAACCATATCGGGCAAGTACATGCCTGTGCCATGGCGCTGATCGCAGAAACAGCCACAGGTTTTGTCACAGCAATGAACGTCCCTGATAGCGCCATTGTCCTAATTAAAAGTTTCAAAGTTGATTTTAAACGTCCAACCCAAGGTGGGATGAAAGCCATCGCAACGCTTACACCCGAACAGCAACGACAAATGCAAAGCACAGAAAAAGGTGAAACCTTAGTACAGGTCTTAGTCACCGATGAATCTGGTGAAGCACCGATTCAATGTGAAATGCTTTGGGCGTGGGTGGCAAAATCCGCTCTGAAAAATAAATAAATGTAAATAAAACTTACTTTTAGGTAAGTATAAGTTTTACCAAATTTCAGCAAAATCAAGACTGTTTTTTATTATTTATACGCCGTAATTCCGCTCAATATGCTTGCACGACACAAATATATTGAGCACTTTATGAAAAAAATCATTCCCCTTTCACTCATCAGCCTGGTGGTGTTTTTAACTGCATGTCAAAGTACTATTCCTGCAACGCCAACGACTCCAACACAAATAGCTGAAAGCAATATTCAAACCAGCCAAGCAGCGGAAAATAAGAAAATCGTGATTGATTTTTATGAAGGTGTCTTTCTTAAACATCAGGTTAAGACATATGCTGACCGATATATTGGCAATCAATATATTCAACATAATCCGCATGTACCTGATGGCAAAGCGCCTTTTGTCGATTATTTCATCCAGTATTTTAAACAAAATCCTGAAGCAAAAAACCAGATCAAACGTGCCGCTGCCGAAGGTGATTTGGTCTATTTACATGTGCACTCTACGCAGAATAATCAAGACCGTGGAGAAGCGATTATTGATATCTTCCGTGTTGAAAATGGCAAGATCGTCGAACATTGGGATGTGCAACAAAGCATTCCTGAAACCAGTGCCAACTCAAACACGATGTTTTAATTTCTCAGCCACTATTCATAAAAAAAGCCACTCGATTGAGCGGCTTTTTTTGTCTTACTTTAATTAAGCTTGATCTGCAGCAAATTTAGCTTTTGCATCCGCAGGAATTTGACGCTTAGCACCTTTCACATCCACAGCGACAAATGTAAACACACCTTCGGTTACGCGAATTGGATCACGTGAACTGTCGTGACTATCCCAAACTTCAATCTGCATTTGGATAGAGGTATTACCCACTTTTAAAATTTTGGTATATACACTGATGACATCCCCGACTTTCACTGGAACGAGGAAGGTCATTTGGTTAATTGAAATCGTTGCACAGCGTCCTTGACTGAAACGCTCTGCGTGAATTGCACCGGCCAAGTCCATTTGTGACACGATCCAACCACCGAAAACATCACCACTCCAGTTGGTGTCTGCAGGCATCGCGATGGTTTGTAGGGAAAGCGTTCCTTCAGGTTTTACATGAGTTTCTGACACTTTAGCTCCTGGCGCTGACATTTATTGAGGTAAATTTAACTGCTGGTTGAGCCATTGTTGTAACTCACCAGCACGCATTGCACCGCTTATTCTAGCAATTTCGTTGGTTTTATTCATCAAAACCAGTGTAGGAATACTACGAACATTAAATGCACCGCTCAATCGAGGGTTTGCTTCGGTATCAATTTTGGCAAAAACCACCTTCGGATTAGATTTTGCAACTTGTGCAAAGTGTGGCGCCATCATCTTACATGGTCCACACCATTCAGCCCATAAATCAATCAGCACAGGTAAATCACTATTGCTAATAAAATTTGCAAAGTTCTTTTCATTCAACTCGATGGGCGCCAATGGAATCAATGCTTGATGACATTGACCACATGCAGGTCCAACTTCGAGTTTTTCTTCAGGTACACGGTTTTTTGCACCACATTCAGGACACACAACGATCATTTAGCTGACTCCAACATGTTGATGTAAAAATTCTAATTGGGTTGCCATGGCTTTTTCAAACCATTGCCCATGATAAATATCAAAATGTTGCATTTCCCACTCATAATATTGCACATACGGTGCAATATTGGTCGCAGTTTCTCGGCTTGATTCGATGGGAATCAAACTATCTTCTTTTGCCGCAATAAAAAGTACAGGTATGCTAATTTTCCGGACATCCAAAATTGGACGATAACGGATTAACTTAAAAAAGGCCCGAGCCGGAATTTCGCCACTCCAATAAAAATCAGGATTGACAATCGATAAGTAGCCCGCATAACTATCTTCAGACTGTAAAAAACACAATCGATGTGGATCAACTACAGGTAAAGTCGTTGGACTCATCCCAACTTTAGACCCCATATAGTCCTGACTCGATAATTTTAACGCTTTGGGTAATTGCTGTAAGGGATACAATTTTGCACTTTCAGCGCCGTCGACAAATGGTACTTGTACCATCACCGCTTTAATATTTTTAAGCTCTGCCGCCAAACTGAGTACATAGCCACCACTCAGCGATGTTCCCCATAATACAATGCGTCTCGAATCAATCGATTTACGCTGCTGTAAATGATCGATCATGGTCCGCCAATCTTCAAGTTGAGCTTTAAGGTTCACCAACTCTCTCGGACGCCCTGTACTGCCACCCCAATAGCGATAATCAAACAACACGACAGCATAGCCCGCTTGCACAAAGCGCTTGGCATATTGCACTAATTTAAATTGGCGTAATGCCGCTAAACCATGTGCCATGAGAATGACTGCAGGTTTTTCAACAGATTTTGGACGATAAAAGTCAGCAGCTATAACATCTTGTCCGCTTTTGACATACAGTGGTTCGACTGTATAGGCGTGCATACGCGCTCCATTGCGTTATTTTATGGTTGTAATCGCTTATAAAAATTTAAGAACATTCTGCTCAAGTTTGTGCTTAATGCTATCATAAAGCATAAATCTATGAATTAAATTATGGAGTGACTCAATGAGCGAAAATGTTGGTTTTGCAGGTCAAATCGGCCCAGAACATGTAGCGCAAGTGGTTGAAAAAGGCTTTAAATCGATTATCAATAACCGCCCTGACATGGAAGGTGGTCCTGAGCAACCAACCAGTGCTCAAATTGAAGAAGCAGCTCGTAGCGCTGGTTTAGACTATGTTCATCAACCTGTTATTGCAGGTCAAATTTCTGAGCTAGATGTCCGTAACTTTGCTAATCATTTTAATGAATTGCCGAAGCCAGTACTCATGTTCTGCCGTACAGGTAACCGTTCGAATAACCTATATCAACTGGCAAAACAGATGGATCTTTTGGATGACTAAGGCTTTCATTCAAAAAGCTTTATTGATCGCGACTTGCGTCTTTTCAGCACCTACATATGCAGATAATAACAGTCAGCCCTTAAATGCAAATTTAAGTGTCTCAGGACAAATGACCACAGATAAGTTTTCAAGTTTACTCAAACAACTTAAATTTAAATCTGTGATTGTGAACCGACCAGATAGTGAGGCGGGCAATGAAGTGACTGTTTTACAGTTACGAGGCATTGCGGAAAAGTCTCATGTGAGTGTTGTGTATCAACCTGTGCAAAGCGGTAAAATTTCTCAAACAGACGTGAAAGAATTTGCCAAATATTATAATGAGCTCCCTAAACCCATTTTGATGATTTGTCGTAGTGGTTCACGTTCGACAGCTCTTTTCAATCAAGCTAAGGCTCAAGGTTTGCTCAATGACTAAATTCGTGCTCACTGTTTTATTTACAACGTTGTTGCTAACAGGGTGTAATTCTATGAATGTACGCCCAACTGTTGGTGTAAGTGTCGGGACTGCACTATAAAATGACGAATATAAAGATGGCGCTATTTGCGCCATTTTTTATGTGTGGTATCTTTACGCAATATAACTTTTTCTATACATAAATAACTATTTTGGGGTACTTCATGAAATTTCTACAAGGATCACTTTCACTTGCTTTAGCTACATTATTAACTGCATGTGGCGGTGGAGGTAGTGAAGGTTATTTTAATAATGAAAGTAATAGCAGTGGTAACACAACTGAAAATACAAATACTTCATCTGCCGACACAAAATTTTTTGAAGATAACCTAAAACGAGAAGGTAGCATTTTATTTGGGTTACTCGATACTAATAATCCTGATACACCTAAGGGCTATATTGACCATGCTCTAGATACCTTTGGAAATGGTGTCTTAGAACTAGCTATTTCGACGCATGAAAAATTCACTCAAAATCAATCACAATTTACTTATTATGATGATTGTCATAAAAAAGACGAAACATCAACAGATGACTTAGAACAATCGGAACAAATTAAACAAGGTTGTTATGTAATTAGTGGAGATAATTTAAAAAATTTACTCGGTGAAAATTATAAAAATTGGAACTTTAATGTAAATGCAAATGATTTAAAAAATATGCAGCCAAAAGAAGGACTTGAAAGTTATATTGGCCAACCAAGCGTTATTATTTACGAAAATCAAAATGCTGATAAAAACTTAAATAGCATTGCAGTTACTGGTAGTTTTGGTTACCCGTATCAACAATCATGGGGCTTAGCTCAAAGCCAGCAGGTACGTTTTGTCACTATTCCGAACAATGATAGCAGTAATGGTGGATTTGTACTTTATAATGATCCAACGTCATCTGAAGGAAAGCTATATGTTGTACAAGCTGACTCTAGTTATAGCGTGCTCACAAATGATAATCCAAACACACCAAATATCGAACCTGTGACATTCACTGTTCATTCTGCTCCAGGTAATGAAATTGCAACTTTCCTTATTAAATCAAATGGTACTCAAATACTAAATTTGCCAAATATCTCTGCAATTTCTGGACAACGAATCGAAAATGAAAGCCCAGCAACAAACATCAAGAGCATTACAGGCAGTATTAGAATTGAAGGAGATAAAGTTTTAAACTTCCTACAATCAATAAGTGGTTCAACTATTACTTATACACATACTTTAACTTTAGATGCTGATGGTAAAACAATCACTCGCACCATCAATGGTACAACTAAAAAGTAACTTTCTAACAAAATCCCTCTACCTAGAGGGATTTTGTTTAATTAATATAATTTATTTAGAATAAAGTAAATATTTTATGTACGACATCATCATTATCGGTGCAGGCACAGCAGGCATTTCAGCCTATAAAGAAGCAATTAAAAAAACACAGAATATTCTTATCATTAATGATGGTCCTTGGGACACCACCTGTGCACGCGTCGGTTGTATGCCAAGTAAAATACTCATCTCTACTGCCAACCGTATGCACGAAATTGGACATGCAGATAATTTAGGTCTAGATGTCAAAAGTGAAATTGATACCTCTAGCGTCATGCAACATGTTCAAAATTTACGTGATCGTTTTACACTAGCCACTTTAAAAGATGTTGAAAGTTGGCCAAGCGAACATAAAATTTCAGGAAAAGCTGAATTTATTAATTCAAATACAATTCAAGTAAATAACCAAACATTTAAAGCCAAATCATTTATCCTTGCAGTAGGTACAACGCCTGCTATAGATACAGAACAAAAACAAATATTAGGCGATAAATTAATTACGTCCGATCAAATATTTGAGTTAGAACAACTACCAAAATCTGTCGCAGTTATTGGAAGTGGCGTGATCGCTTTAGAATTGGCTCAGGCTTTAACACGGCTTAATGTAAACACCACTGTTTTTGCACGTAGTCGAAAAATTGGCTCATTGACTAGCCCCATATTACAAAAGCTCGCACAGGAAGAGTTAAGTAAAGAATTAAAGCTAAAGTTTGAAATTTTACCTGAACATTACTCTCTTGAAGGCGATCTAGTTCATTTAACCTATACTGAAGAAAACGTACAAAAGTCGCTACAAATTGACTATGTTTTAGCTGCAACTGGCAGACGTACATTATTAAATACCTTAGGTTTAGAACGTATAAGTGCAGAATTTAAAGATATTAAAAATTTACCGATCAATCCGGATACAAAGCAACTAGCTGATTATCCAATTTTTATTGTCGGTGATGCACATACCAATACCCCTATCCAACACGAAGCAGCTCATGAAGGTAAATTTACAGTACAAAACTGTTTAAACTTTCCACAAATTAAATCCATCAAGACGTTAACCCCACTAGGCATCTTATTTTCTACACCACAAATGGCAACTATTGGTCAAAGCTATAAGCAACTACAAGATAAAAACAAAGAATTCGTCATTGGTTTCGTTTCTTACGAAAAACAAGGTCGTGCGATTGTTGCTGCTAAAAATAAAGGGGCTGCTGAAGTATATGTGGATACAATTAACCATACACTATTAGGAGCTGAGCTATTCTGTGCAGAAGCTGAACATTTAGCACATTTGCTAGCTTGGATGATTTCAGAAGAACTAAGCATACATGAAATTTTGGATAAACCTTTCTATCATCCAACTTTAGAAGAAGGGTTAAGAACAGCATTAAAGCATGCACGACGTCAGTTAAGATAATTTTATCGTTCTATGTAAACTTATAGCGTTGGATATCCAACGCTTAATTTCCGTATCCCCCTCTATCTTTTTCCTTTCCCCTTTTCTCCGCACATAAAAAAACACCCCCAACGATTAAGTTGGGGGTGTTTCGAATAATGAGCTGGCGATGACTTACTCTCACATGGGTAACCCCACACTACCATCAGCGCTAAGAGGTTTCACTTCTGAGTTCGGGAAGGGATCAGGTGGTTCACTCTTGCTATTGT
>NZ_VPAN01000043.1:0-23704 GCF_013419225.1 Acinetobacter sp. YH12097
TTCATGTACAACCATCATTTTAAAGGCGAAGCTATAATCACGTTGTGTGCGTTTAACTCGTTGTTCTTGTGCATGTTCCATAAAATAAGTCTCTTAAGGTGTAAACTTATTTCAGGACGGGACACAACAGCCGTAAAAAAAGCCCATATCTAGATGAGCTTTTTTCTTTCTCTGAGGAAGAGTATAGCGACAATCAACTGAAATCATGGAACACATGGTTGAGATGACTGCTAAAGAACAATAATCATATTATGATAATCTTTCTGGAATTTATAATTAATAAATTCAATTAATAATATGAATTTATCAGATTAATTAAATATCATCTTTACAACATCGCATCAGTTGTGCGCAAACTGATCAGATTTAAATGGCGTCCGATTCTTCCATCATACTGCTGTATTTTTTCTCAATACGCGCTGTACAGTCTTGCATCATTTCTACGACTTTTTGAAAGTTCATAAATTCAAAACGATTTTTAGACGCCAATAGGGTCAAAGCAAGTGGGGGTTCTTTACTGGAAAATTTAATCGGAATCGATAGGCTCGACATATTCGGGTCAACTTCACCATTGGAAAAATAATAACCCTGCTTTTTAATCTTTTTCATTTGCTGCATAAATTCTTCTTCATTATGCGCAAAACCAACTTGAGATAACTCGTCCGCAAAACGGTGGTAATAATCTAAAATCCGTTGCTTAGGTAACTGAGACAAAATTACTTTAGACGATGAGCCTTTATACATTGGACGCGGGCTACCTCGACCATAAGCCAATGCGGCATAGTCTTCATAAAGTTCATGATGTACATCAATGCAAGAGTCGATATTTAGATGCGTCAATAAGCAACAAGACTCTGTGCGTTCCACAATTTCTTTCATGAAGGGAATGCTAATTTGCACCAATGGATCGGTGGTGCGAGAAATAAAATCAAGCACAGCAATTTTTGAACCCAGTGTGTAATCGCCAGAAGTCCCACTGAGGCGCTGCAATAATTCAGCAGAAACCAGTTCTTTTAAATAGCGATAGCTCGTTGGTTTAGATAAGCCTAATTCTTCACTAATAATGTCGACATTGATGATGGGACGAGCAACTGAAAATAAGTCGAGTACGGTGAGAATTTTACCAAAACTGGAAAGCGCCATAAGAACCTGCTTGGTCACAATAAAAAATGAATCGTTAAGTTACTTTATAACAAATTGCTCGGCCTGATGTTGCGATTTTCTACACTGGAAATGAAACAAATCTGAAATATCACAGGGTTTCTTGGGCCATCCTGATAAAAGCATAGTAAAAACCTGAAATACTCATTTAAAATATAGTTGAATTATCAAAATAAGATATTTTTATTGACTTCGGTTTGTTTTTTTAGCAAAATTGCTATGAAAATATCCTATATTGAATAAATATTGCCCATCTGTTCGATGCGCAGGCAATGTTGCACATTACTTTTTGTATTCAAATGGTTTGAAATACGATTTGAATCGCTTCTTTACTTATTGAAATTTCTAGTCATTCCTGTGCCGTGATACAGGTTGTGCTGTCGAATGTTTAAGCATTCGATACGAGGTCGTTTTCACTAAAAAGAAGCAAACCACCGAGATCCATCATGCTGCTGACGAAACAAATACTCGCTTTTCGGCCCAATAAAATGGACTGGATTTTTGCGACCAAAACGTTCATCGCGGGCATGTTGGCATTGTATGTGGCCTTTGTACTGAATTTGGCTTATCCGATTTGGGCGATTGGCACCGTTTTCGTGATCGCGAATCCATATTCAGGCATGACGTCTTCAAAAAGTTTGTATCGTGTATTAGGGACGTTCTTAGGGGCGGCCGTGTCGGTGGTGGCACTGCCACATCTCATTCACATGCCTGTACTGTTTACGGTGTTTTTAGCGGTTTGGGTTGGGTTTTGCCTGTATTTGTCACTGCTAGACCGTACGCCTCGTAGTTATGTTTCCATGTTGGCGGGTTATACCACGGTCATTATCTGTTTTAACGTCGTGTATTTTATTGATACCGCTTCGATCTTCGATATGGCCTTGGGGCGTTTTCTCGAAATTACGGTGGGTGTGGTATGTAGTGCCATCGTGACCACGACATTATTTCCAATGCATATTGGCCCTGCAGTCGAAACACGCGTGAGCAAAACCTTTGCCGATACCAAAGAAATATTTGATCAGATTTTATTAGAGCCTGCCGAACTAGAAAATTATTCTAAAAATCTTGGCAATATTGCACGAGATATCGCGGATATACATGTCATGGCGGTGCATTTGTCATATGAAAAATCTACCTTAAAAGGCATGACACGTCCATTGCAGGAAATCTTGCATCAGTTGAGTTTGTTGGTCAGTAACTTGGTGGCCATGTCTGAACGGATGAAACAATTAGACGGTCTGGACACACATTATCGGACGGCACTCAAGCAAGCCCATGAACATATTGCCGCGTTTTTATTAGATCAACATCAGATTGAGGAAAGTGAACTTAATCAATTGCCTGAACAGTTTGAGCAAGATTTTCAACAGATTCAGGCACAGGCATTGCCATCACAACAGGTGATTTTGGGCAGTCTAAAAATGGATATTCGCCATTTTATTCAGAATATTCGTGCGATTCGCTTGCTTTGGCAGCGGGTACAACAAGGCGACTCCACTTTACCGGCCACACTAACCGCCTTGGGCAATAGTCATTATCCGACTTTGCACCGAGATGCGGGGGTTGCCATTCGTGGCGGGGTGTCTGCATGTTTGATTATTTTAATTTCTACGGGTTTTTGGATCGTCAGTGGTTGGAAAGCTGGATTTATGATGGCCGAAATGGCTGCGATCAGTGCTTGTATTTTAACTGCAATGGATAACCCTGTTCCTGCATTGAAAATGTTTATTCGCGCCAATATGTATGCGGCTTTTATGGTGTTCATCTACGCCTATGGCATTTTCCCGCATGTGACCGCTTTTTGGCAGTTGATCGTGGTGTTAGCACCATTTGTGATGTTCTGTCTGATGCTGTTTTTACATCCGCCTTTGATTGGGATCAGCTTGCCGCTTTTGATGGGCACCATCATGGGACTGAATTTTCAAAACCGCTTTAGCCTCGATCAGGTGTTTTTCTTTGATGCATCGATTGGGACGGTTTTGGGACCCATTATCTCGGTATTTATTATTCATTTAGTACGTGCAATGTCACCAGATATGACGGCCCAACGCATACTTTCACAGCACTACAAAGCACTGCGTCAGGCTTTATATCTGCCGTACGGCTTACCGTTTCGGGTGCATTTACGCAGTATGTTGGACCGAATCGGCATCCTAAACAGCAAAATGGTGCAATCAGGGAATTTGAAACAACAGATCGAGTGGGCTTTGGTGGAAGCCAGTGCCGTGATTGATTTGACCCGCTTGCAAGAACTCATGAATAAACTCGATCCGAATGATGCACTGGTCAGTGAACTTGAAGAGTTACAACAAGACTTAGATGACTATTTCCGTGCCATGGAACAAGGGCAAAAGAATGTGTATATGAGTTTGAAACAGCAAATTGTAGAGCGAATTCAACGATTGAATCAGGCCGTTCAGGGTCTTGAAAACGACGATGTTATGCATCGAATTCAGTATTCACTGAACAATATTCAAAGCAGTTTGTGTCATGTCCTAACACAGCAGACTCCAAATAATTTACAGGTCGAGGCACAACATGGGTGAGCTAAATGTGTATGGCGTCTATGTGCCCATTCTATTGATTCAAGCGGTATTGGCCTATCTGTTATTGCGGGTCATCATGAGTTTGCTTGACCGATGGATGGCGCCAGATTGGGTGCCGATGCCCAATATTTTTTATTTGGGTGTATTTGTGATGTTGCTTTGGCTGGTGCATGAAATCTTTATTTTCTGCCAGTTCTAAGCCCCTAAAAAATGAAATGATTGAGGTAATCGTATGACCAATTTGAATGTCCGAAAATATGTTCGGCCTGTATTGTTGATAATTGTGCTATGTGGCGCATTACTTGCGCTGAAACATATTTGGGACTATTACAATTCGGAACCTTGGACGCGTGATGGACGGGTACGTGGTGACGTGATTCAAGTGTCATCGGATGTTTCAGGTTTGGTCACAGACGTTTTGGTGCAAGACAATCAGCAAGTGAAAAAAGGCCAAGTGCTGTTTCGTATAGATGTGGCACGTCAAGCCTTGGACGTTGAGCAAGCCAAATCTGACTTGGCGAAAGCCAAAGCTGGACTAGCAGGGGCTGAAGCGCAGCTTGCTGAAGCCAAAGCGAATCTAGTGAAGTCACAAGCCAATATTAATCTTGCAGATAAAAATGCAAATCGTTATGCAAGTTTGATGGACGGTGCGATTTCAAAGCAAGAACAAGATCAAATGTTTGCAGTACGTGATCAATCACATGCAGAGCATGAACAAACTCAGGCAGCGATTGAACAAGCCAAAGCCAGTGTGGTGCAGCAAAAAGCCCTGATTGAAGCGGCCAATAGCAGTTTGCATTTGGCTGAGTTGAATTTAAAACGTTCGGAAGTGGTTGCACCGACTGATGGAACATTGTCTAACTTTGAACTCAAAGCAGGGAATTATGTCAAAGTCGGCCAAGCCGTAGCAGCCTTAATTGACCGTCAACAATTGTATGTTGTGGGATATTTTGAAGAAACCAAACTGGATAAAATCTATGTTGGCGCACCTGCAACAATCCAACTGCTGGGAAGTTCTGAAGTTTATAAAGGCCATGTACAAGGGGTTGCAACAGGGATTGAAGACCGTGAACGTACCTCGACTGATGGCTTACTTGCCAATGTCAATCCAACCTTTAGTTGGGTCCGTTTGGCACAGCGTGTACCAGTGAAAATTGTACTGGATAAAGTACCGCATGATCAGTTGGCTTTTGTCGCGGGTCGAACCACCACGATTCATATTGTGGATAAAAACTAAGTTATCCCCAATCATTTCATCCGCGCAGCATTGAGTGGTCAATCTTGCGCATAAAAAAGCATCCTCTTTTGGATGCTTTTTTATTTGCCTGTTTGTTGAAAGTGCTTAAGGTTTTAGTCCAACTGGATTTCGATACCAACTTTCAATAAACAATGCTGCAGCAAGGCTGTCGGCAGAAAGATTCTTCGCACGGCCTTGGGCTTGATAATGATCTAATTCATCACGCGCTTCACGTGTCGTTAAGCGTTCATCGACCATCAAGGTTTCAATATTGGTTTGGTGGCGAAGACGTCGTGCAAATTTACGCGCACGTGTGGAGAGTTCAGATTCGCTATCATCCATATTGAGCGGTAGACCCACGATGAACAAATCCGGCTGATACTGTTTCACAATCTTGAGTAGATTATCCCAATTGGGAATGCCATCTTTCATTGGAAAGAGTGGCAGGGGATTTGCACTTTCAATCAGGGCTTGTCCCACAGCCATTCCTGTTTTTTGTGTGCCAAAGTCAAAGGCCATAATCATTTGATATTGTGGTAAATCAGGCATGTCCAATCTCAGATGATAACCACATGCGGTCTACGCCCATTTTTTTATAGGCAGCGTCCCAGCGGTCGTCATAAGGTAAGTTAAATATTAAATCCATGTCTGAATCACAAATGAGCCAATCACCCCGAGCAATTTCTTCTTCTAATTGGCTTTTACCCCAACTGGCATAGCCTAGAGCCACTTGATAACGCCCCACACCTTCATTGTGTGCAATCGCATCTAAAATATCTTTAGACGTGGTAATACAGACATTTTCACCTACAGCAATAGACGAATGCCATGTCGGTTGACCGGTATGAAGAACAAAACCTGCCTCTGGGCGCAAAGGACCACCTTGCAACACTTCATGAGGATGCACATTATCTGCCTCAATTTCCAAATCATTCAAGAGCTCTTTGATCTGTAAACCTGAAGGACGATTAATAATGATGCCTTGAGCGCCATCTTCATCATGTCGCGCCAAATAAATCACCGTATTGGCAAAGAATTCATCGTTCATTTCGGGTGGAGCAATCAGGCAGCGGTGTGTGAGGTATTGTTTAGTCACCTAATGGCTTCTCCTTATTGGGGTAGGTTTCATTCTTGGGGTGAATTGCATTCGAATAACGTTGTATTTATCAACATACTAGACTCACAAGTTTTCAACAATGAGTTTTTCTGCAAATTCAATATTTGTCATGCTCGACCGGTGAGGGGCATACTAAAAATCTTCATCGTGCAGGCAGTTCTACAATGCGGTGAATCGTGAATCGTGAAGCGATGATTGGTAATTTGAACAACAGTAGTACAAAAGCGAGGAGAAGATATACGTGATTGATGACTGAGATTGCTTAAAATAGCAGGATAAACTGAGGGTAAAACAATGACACATTTTTCAAAAATAATAGGGATGGCACTCTGTGCAAGCCTACCTATTTCAGGCTTTGCAGGAAGTGCTGACTTACAAAAACATGAATCTCAGGTGATTAAAAAATATAAAAACTTAAATTTTTATGAGGTCAATGCAGCGATAGAACGTGAAATTGTGGATGTCATTGCGGCAGATCCCAGCAGTTTTCACTACGGATTTACGCAACTGGAAAAGCAAGGTTTTGTTCATGTGCAATATTCTCCGGATAAAAAACTAAAATTTTATAGTTTTGATGTGTCTGGCGGAGGCACCATGGGGGAGTGGAGCAGCTATGTGCAATATGCAACGGGAAAAACGCAACATTTAGATCAATTTGACTCAGGCTATATCAATCAAATTTTACCGATCAACATCCAAAATAAAACCGTATATTTGGTGAAGAGTTATTATAAAGGTGATAATTGCAGTGGACTACATCATCTAAGAGCTGTTGAAGTTGGACCAAAACAGTTACTTAAATCTTATGTATTTCAAACTAAGCAAAAGAAACTAGATCAAATCTCGGTAGATTATGACTGCCATTATGAAACCGATCGTCGTAGCGGGAATGAATATCTCAAAATCAGTCCGAAACACGTGGATGTAATGTTACTCAATCAACAACATCAGCCGCAGTATAAATATTTACGCTATACCTTAGGCTCGAAAGCCTTTGTGTATCAGGGAATTGTCAAATAGTGTGTTTAAGAAAAAAGCCTGTGTAGTTTTTAATCCACAGGCTTTTTTGAAAACAATTAAAATTAACTATGTTGAAATTTTAATTGTCGTAATTGTTTTGCGTGTTGTAAGGTCGTTTGACTAATCTCCACACCACCGGTCATTCGAGCCAGCTCTTGAATCCGATCATCTTCTTCTAATTCGATAATGGTACTGCTTGCAGGATCCGTTTGACGTTTTTTCACCAAGAGATGTTGGTCAGATTGGGCAGCGACTTGGGCTTGGTGAGTAATACATAAAATTTGAACATGCTGCGCCAAATCAGCCAACAAACGCCCGACAATTTCTGCCGTTCCGCCACTGATCCCGACATCAATTTCATCAAAGACTAACACTTCGGATTCAGTTTTTTCAGCATTCATTACTTGCATGACTAAGGCGATACGTGACAATTCACCCCCCGATGCCACGCGTGCTAAAGGCTGAGCAGGAATCCCTTTGTTTGCGGTGAACAGCAGTTGAATAAAGCTCAAACCTTCACTTGAAGCTTGTTCTAGAGGCTCAAATTTAAATTCAAAATGAGCCTCTGGGAGCGCGAGCTGCTTCACTTGTTCAGTCAACTGCTTCGCCAATGGGGTAGACGCTTCACGACGAATATCATCCAAATGCTGTGCTTTGGCTAAAAAGTCTTGATGAGACACTTCCACTTGTTCAGCTAAGGTTTCAGGATCTTCAAGTTGATGTAATTGTTCAAGCTCAAGCTGCCACGCATCATAATCATTTTTTAAGTCTTCAGGCTGAGTACGATATTTACGCGCTAAGCGATGAAAAACTTCGAGTTTAGTGTTTAATTCGTCCATACGTTCAGGATCGAAACTTTGACGATCAATAAACTGACGTAAATTTGCTGTCGCGTCTTCAATTTCACTTTGAGCGTTCAGCAGCGACGTATAAATTTCAGAAAGTTGTTCACTACGTCCTGCATGCGATTCAATCCGACGAATGATCGCGCCCATTTCTTGATTGATATTTTGCTCGGCGTCATCGAGGGCATTTAGACCATAGCTACAATCTTGCATGATATGTTCATGATGACTGAGACGGTCAAATTCTTGCTCGATTTCTTTGTAGTCCGTTTGCACAAGGTCTTCAAGTTCTTCCAATTGAAGTTCAAGCGTTTCTATCCGTTGCTTACGTGTTGCTTGGGCGTCGAGTGCTGCTTGGTGCTGACGAATGTCCTTTTGCCATTTGCTATAGGCATCACGCACGGCTTGAGCCGGCTGATAAAAATTGTAATAGCGATCTAGCCAATGTTTTGGGTAGGGCGGTTCTAAGAGTTGTTGTTGGCTGTGTTGGCTATAGAGTTGTACCAATAAGCGGCCAATTTCTTTTAATTCGGATAAGCTGCTCGGACGTCCATTAATCCATGCTTTGCTGCGACCTGTTGCAAAAATCACGCGACGTAAATGGATCTCGCCAGACTCATCATCTAGTTCGTGTTCTTTGAGCCAAAGCGCTTCAGGACTGTGCTCTTGATAGCTAAAGGTCGCTGTCACATCGGCTTTGTCTGATCCATAGCGCACATAGTTGGTGTCTGTACGTTCACCTAAGCAAGCTGATAATGCGTCTAGAAGTAAAGATTTACCTGCACCCGTTTCACCCGTCAGGACATTAAAGCCTTGTTCAATGTCGATGGCTAAATGGTCGGCTAATGCAAAATTGATCAGAGTTAAATGTGTCAGCATAAACGCATCCGAGCTGCGAAAAGTTCTAGTTAAAGATAATTAAGTTTTGTTTTGGTCACAAGACAAGTTTTATTTTAAGATGACGAAAAACCTCATAATTCTATCTTAAATTTCAGTTTAATTAGAAATTAGTTTCGTATCCGCTGTATGCACGTAGTGTTGTGATGCAAAGAGAGGATGATCTTGCATAACGTGAGCTGAAACCACCAACGTCCTGCCAAGTCCTCTTAAAACACGTTTGTGTATGTATTCTTGTATTTAATCTAGCGTGTTATTGCCATAAAACGTCATCATTTGGTCACTCAAATCTACCAATATGATTCATCACGCTGCTATTTTTTTGAAATGAGTTTGCAGCGTTTCGATTAACCCTAACTAGGACTTTAGTGGATGAAACAAAAAAGTATTTTGTACAACAGCACAGCTTGTTTTAGACTCTAAATGTTGAGGTGGTGGGATGAAATTGGGGCACATCCGGTACTCAGATTTTTGTAATTATCTATCGCACAGTTTTCAACACAGATTGATTAGTTTTTGCAGCACAATTAAACTACATCGATCAAAATATTATAAATATGCTTTATCTGGAGAAAACGCATGTCAGCACAGTTTGATCATGTATCGGTAATCAAAAAATCAAATGTTTATTTTGGCGGTCTATGCATCAGCCATACTGTGCAATTTGAAGATGGAACAAAGAAAACACTGGGTGTGTTGCTTCCAACTGAACAAGCGCTGACTTTTGAAACTCATGTACCTGAACGTATGGAAATTATTTCAGGCGAATGTCGTGTTCAAATTGCAGATAGCGAAGAAAGCGAATTATTCCGTGCGGGCCAATCGTTCTACGTGCCAGGTAATAGCCGTTTTAAAATTGAAACAGACGAAGTCTTGGATTATGTGTGCCACTTAGAAGGCTAATGATTCAATCAATTTAGGCACAGTTTTTTAACCTTAAATCGGTTAAACTATGTGTCATAGCATAAATCCTGTAAAGCTTGCTTTGCAGGATTTTTCTTTTTGGCAGCCTATGCTGTGCTCTAGGGATATCATACCCTGTTCAAAAGTTAATCGAAGTTTGCAAATTAGAGGTCGTTCATGGCGAAACCGGAATATTATTATGGCGTTCATTCAGTGGAGTCATTACTGGAACTTGAGCCAGAACGCGTTTTAACTTTATTTGCGTTAAAAGGACGTGATGATCAGCGTTTAAAACGTATTTTTGAGCTTGCAGAACCGTTTGGTGTCAGCATTCAAAAAGCTAGTCGTGATAGTTTGGAAAAACTTGCGGGACAACCGTTCCATCAAGGTGTGGTTGCTGCTGTACGTCCACATCCAGTTTTGAACGAAAAAGATTTAGAGGCTTTATTACAAGCCAATCCAAATGCGTTGCTATTGGCATTAGATCATATTACAGATCCACATAACCTTGGTGCATGCATTCGTACAGCGGCAGCCATGGGTGTTGAAGCGGTGATTGCACCGCGTGATCGTTCAGCGACACTTACCCCAACAGCCCGTAAAGTGGCTGCAGGTGGTGCTGAAAAAGTGAAGTTTATTCAGGTGACGAACTTGGCACGTACCTTGGCTCAAATCAAAGAAGACTTTAATGTACGTGTGGTCGGCACCATGCTAGATGAAAAAGCTTTGCCGATACAAAATTTTGACTTCACAGGTACGGGTGTATGTGTGGTGATGGGTGCTGAAGATACAGGTTTGCGTCCCATTACTCAGGCGCAATGTGATCAAACTGTTTACATTCCAATGGCTGGAAATTTGCAAAGCCTAAATGTCAGTGTCGCGACAGGTATGGCATTGTATGAAGCATGTCGTCAACGTAATAATGAATTGAAATAGCAGTGATGATGTCTCCTCAAAAGCAAGGTTATTTATATGTGTTCATTACCATGTGTATTTGGGGAGGATTCACCTTAACGGCGCGTTTAAGTGCTAATTGGGGAATCAGTGCTTGGGATATCACAGCACTCCGGTTCGCTTTGGCATTTTGCATCTTAATGCCAATTTTGATTTATAAAAAAGATACGGCTTTTTTATGGAAGAAAGAGCCTTTTATCCTCGCCATGCTCGGCGGGGTGACCTATTGTTTAACAGCCTATAGCGCATTTCATTATGCTCCTGCGGCCCATGCTGCAATTTTCCTCAATGGTTGTATTCCCTTATGTACGGCTATAGCTGCATTTCTGATCTTCAAGCAGCCGCTCGATAAGCATACCTGGATCAGTGTAGTGATTATGGTCTCTGCCATTAGCTTAATGAGCTATTTGATGTATGTGGAAACCGGTGTAGCGTTTGGTCTCGGTGATTTGCTGTTTTTTATCAGTGCCATTTGGTGGGGGATATTTACGGTATTACTTAAGCAATGGAAGCTCTCTGCTTGGCATGCCATGGCGGGGGTTGCGATTTGGTCTGCCGTGGTATTTGTGCCAATTTACCTACTATTTTTCCCTAAACATTGGTCCGATCCAGAGCCGCTGCAGCTTATTGGGCAAGTCATCTTTCACGGTATTTTTGTGGTGATTATTGCGACTTTAACGTATGTAGAGGCGATCAAGCGCTTAGGTGCATTTAAAGCTGGAAGCATCGTAACTTTGGCACCTTTTATTGCTGCAATTTTAGCGGTGCCGCTGCTAAATGAACCTTTAAGTTTTGCAATTGTATGTGGATTGCTCGGGATGGGGATTGGAGCGATTCAACCTTGGAAATGGTTGGGGCGAAAGGATAGTCTAGAGCAGCAACTCGAACAACAAAAAAAGCAGTCTGAGTAAGACTGCTTTTTTATTTAGCTTTTTTCAGCATGCGCTAAATACTTGAGATGCAAAGGCCGAAGCTGCGCATAAAGATGATCTAAATGACCATCATTCAGCACGATATCATCGGCAATTTTTTGCTTTTCCTGACGTGGCATTTGTACGTGAATAATTTTTTGGATTTGCTCGATATTTTGACCATCGCGCTGTGATGCACGCTGAATTTGCAATTGTTCTGTGGCATCAATCAGCAAGGTGTGATTGGTCAATTCATGTTGATTGGTTTCAAATAATAGCGGTGAAACCAAGATGACATAGGGGCTGCTTGCTTCGTTTAATTGTTGGATAAGGGATTGGCGTATTGCTGGATGGGTAATGGCTTCAAGTGCTTGACGTGCTTTAGGATCTTTAAAGATATGTTCACGTAAAGCGCGCCGATTTAACTCACCATTTTCCAGTAAAACCCAATCACCAAAATTTTGCTGAATTTGATTCAGTGCGGGTTGACCAGGTTCGACAACTTCCCGTGCAACGATATCAGCATCGACGACTTGAATGCCTTGGAGTTCAAACCAATTGCTTGCAGCAGATTTACCGCTACCAATACCACCTGTTAAACCCAAGACAAATGTCATACAACAACCTTACTGACCCAAATAAATTTTCATAATTTGATCACCCCATAAAAAGGCGATCCATCCAGCGATGGCAATATAGGGACCAAATGCAAAAGGTTGGTTTTCTTTACGGACTTTGAGCAAAATAATCCCAATGATTGCACCCACCAGTGAAGAGAGTAATACAATCAGTGGAAGCAGGAAAGGGCCCATCCATGCACCCAAGGCAGCTAAAAGCTTAAAGTCACCATAGCCCATACCTTCTTTGCCAGTGATGATTTTAAATAAATAGTAAACAATCCATAGGCATAAGAAGCCGATGATATATCCCCAAATGGCTGAGGTTGCAGAGGTATAAATGGCATAGCTATTCACGCCAAGCCCGAGTGCAGCCAAAGGAAGGGTATAACGGTCAGGTAAAAGTTGTGTGTCAAAGTCAATAAATGTTAAGGCAATCAAGACATAAGTCAGCACCAGACCAAACAGCATTTGGATGGTTGGGCCAAAAACTGCAACAACAATCAGCGCACAGATCATGGTGAGTAATTCGATCAGTGGATAACGGCTACTGATCGGGTTTTGGCAACTTCCACATTTTCCGCGTAACACGATCCAACTGATGACTGGAATGTTTTGATACCAACGTATAGGTGTTTTGCATTTTGGACACGTTGAAGCAGGTGTACTCAGGGTGATCTTTGTTTCATCAATAATCGGTTGGTCTGGATGTAAAAACAGTTGGCAATCCGTGCGCCATTCTTGTTCCATCATCTTTGGCGTACGGTAAATCACCACATTTAAAAAACTACCGATGCAAAGACTAAAAATCCCAACTGCGATATACATCGCAATTGGGGTATTGATTAAATATGTTATTAATTCTTGCATTAAACCACAGAACCCATTTGGAAGATTGGAAGATACATTGCAATCACAAGACCACCAACGAGGACACCCAGTACCGCCATAATTAAGGGTTCCATCATCGAGGTTAAGCCATCTACGGCATTATCAACTTCGTTTTCATAATGCGTTGCCACTTTATCTAGCATGGCATCTAAAGCACCTGATTCTTCACCAATAGCCACCATTTGAACCGCCATAGAGGGAAATTTATCGGTGACACGCATGGCGAATTGCAATTGCTGGCCGGTCGCCACATCTTCACGAATTTTTAACACAGCTGTTTCATATACCACGTTGTTGGTTGCACCTGCAGTTGATTCAAGCGCATCAATTAAGGGTACACCGGCTGCAAATGTGGTTGCCAAGGTACGGCTGTAGCGGGCAATAATTGCTTTATAAACCAAATCACCAAAAATCGGTGCTTTCAGTGCAGCTTTGTCCAAGAAGTCACGGAAAGCCTTGCTACGTTTTTTCGCTTCCATGAAACCAGCAATCACAGCTCCAATTCCAATGATGAGGAAGAACCAATATTTTTGCATCCATTCCGACATGTTGACCACCATTTTGGTAAAGGCAGGTAAGTCTGCACCAAATGATGAAAACAAGTCTTGGAATACGGGAACCACTTTTACCATCAAAATAATCGTCACAATAACAGCGACAACGATGACCGCTGCTGGGTATTTCATGGCTTTTTTGATTTTTTGCTTAAGCAATTCACTTTTTTCTTTGTAAATGGCAACACGGTCTAGCATGGTTTCAAGTGCACCCGACTGTTCACCTGATTCAACCAAGGAGCAAAATAGGTTATCGAAATACTGCGGATATTTGCGCAGCGCACCAGCAAAGGTATTACCGCCTTCAACTTCACCTTTGATCCCCAAGACCACTTCACGCATGGCTGGGTTTTCTAGGCCTTCCGCCACGATTTCAAAACCCTGAACGAGCGGTACACCGGCTTTCATCATGGTTGCAAGTTGGCGCGTGAATACCGTGATATCCAAAGTGGATACTTTCTTTTTCATCAAGCCTTCGAGAATATTTTTGCGTTTTTCTCGAATGGTTTTAATGGTGATGCCTTGCTTACGTAAAGTGACTTTGGCTAAAGCCATATTACGCGAAGGCATTTCCCCTTTGATTTTCGCCCCTTTGCGATCCACGCCTTCATAACTGAAGGTTGGCATCATCTGCGCTTTTTTTACAGCCATGAATTTATCCTTATTTTTAAATACTAATTCACTTACTCACTGGTCACACGATTGACTTCTTGAAGTGAAGTCACCCCCTGCATGACCTTAATTAAGCCTGAACGGCGTAAATTGTTAAAACCTGCTTGATTTGAAGCTTCGGCAATTTGTAAGGCATTGCCATCTTCCATAATAATTCTTGAAATTTCAGGTGTCACTTTCATGACTTCATATATACCGACACGACCTTTATAGCCTTCGCGGCATTCGGAACAACCGACAGGTTGGTATATTTGAAATTCTGGTGTATTTAAATCGTCTTCAGTAAAACCAAGTTCCAGTAGACTTTGTTTTGGTACCTCTACTGTTTCTTTACATTGTGAACATAGGCGACGCGCAAGTCGCTGCGCAATGACAAGGTTCACGGATGTCGCAATGTTAAATGAGGGCACGCCCATATTGCGTAAGCGTGTCAATGTTTCAGGTGCACTATTGGTATGTAGTGTAGACATCACCATGTGACCCGTTTGAGCTGCTTTAATGGCAATTTCAGCCGTTTCTAAATCTCGAATCTCACCGACCATCACAATATCAGGGTCTTGACGTAAGAATGACTTCAATGCTGCAGAGAAGGTGAGGCCGACTTTATTATTTACGTTGACCTGATTGATCCCTTCTAAGTTAATTTCCACAGGGTCTTCGGCCGTTGAAATGTTGGTATCTTCACGGTTAAGAATGTTTAGACCTGTATATAAAGATACGGTTTTACCGGAACCCGTTGGACCGGTAATGAGCAACATGCCTTGCGGTTTTTCTAAAGCCTGCATGAACAGTTCTTTTTGATCCGGTTCATAACCCAACGCATCAATCCCTAACATCGCACTAGAAGGGTCAAGGATACGTAGAACAAGTTTTTCACCAAACAAGGTCGGTAAGGAGTTCACACGGAAGTCGATGGCTTTGTTCTTTGACAGCTTTAACTTGATACGACCGTCTTGTGGAATACGTTTTTCCGAGATGTCCATTTGTGACATGACTTTTAAACGCGAAGCAAGTCGAGTCGCAAGTTGCAAGGGCGGATTGGTAATTGTTCTTAACACGCCATCGACACGGTAGCGGACGCGATAGGTCTTTTCGTAGGGTTCGAAATGTAAGTCAGATGCACCCATACGAATCGCATCGACTAGCAGCTTATTGATGTATTTAACAATCGGCGCTTCATCACCATTGTCTTTTTCATCTGCTTGTTCAGCTGGGTCTATCGTTTCCTGTTCTAAATCAAGATCAAAGTCATCATCAAAGTCGAAAGTACTTTCTTCAGCGAAGTTCTGCTCAATTAACTTTTCAAGTTTGTCATGTTCAACAATAATGGTTTCGGTATTGAGCTTACTACCAAATCGGATAGCATCTACAGCTTCAATATTGGTGGGATTACTGATCGCAACGAATAACAAATTGCCATGTTTAAAAATGGGCAAAATACGATGCTTGGTAATTAACTTATCTTCAAACTCATCACGAATGATTAAAGACGTGTCATAAGTTGAAATATCAAAAACCGGTTCACCGAACTCTATCGAGATGGTTTCTGCAATCAGGCGTGCTGAAAGTTGATATTCCTGAATCAAATGCGGCACGATATCTTGATGAGCCTTTTTTGAATTTTGCAGCGCTGTTTGCATTTTTTCGGCAGACAGATGCCCTTCGTCAACTAAGCGACGAATAAACCCCGTAAATCTTGAAGAACCTTGAACTGCTGTCATGCTTTTACTTGCCTATGCTTCAGTCTGTTTATAATTGGTATAGCAAAATTATACTTTTGTTGCACAAAAATACCATATCTTAAAGTGTTGTCACTAGCTAAGAATTGGTAAAAAGCATGAACCAGTCCTTAAATCTGCTTAATTTTTTTACAGAAAAGTGAAGATCTTGGAATGACTGGTGTGGTTCGAAGATGCAAATGTGTTGAAATTTATCTTCAAAATTATGAATTACGTGTAGAATGTGCCCGATTTCATCTTTGTCATGTGGGATAAATATGTCGGGTTCGACGATTACGCCTTGGGTAGTGGGTAACTGGAAAATGAACCCATTGCAAGCCGATGCTGGCGCACTTCTTAAGAATTTTAAGCAATTATTAGATGAACAAAATATTGCTGAAGCGGCATGCCATATTGGGGTTGCACCAACAGCTATTGCTCTGACCACGGTGCAAAATGAATTAGCACAGGCTAGCCGTAACATCATGACCGTTGCACAAGACGTTTCTCGCGTCGCAGGTACAGGGGCATATACGGGTGAGCTCAGTGCTGAGCTATTAAAAGATTATGGTGTTGAATTTGTACTGATTGGTCATTCAGAACGCCGTGAAATTTTTGCTGATCAACCGCATATCATTAATGAAAAAGTAAAAAATGCATTAAACGCAGGTTTGACTGTGATTTATTGCGTGGGTGAAAGCTTAGAACAACGTGAAAGCGGTCAAGCAGAACAGGTTGTGTTACAACAAATATGTGATATCGCTGCTGTCGTACAAGCAGAGCAGTGGAAGCAAATTGTGGTGGCTTATGAGCCAATTTGGGCCATTGGCACAGGTAAAACAGCGTCACCTGAAGATGCGCAAGCGATGCATGCTAAAATTCGTGAAGGTTTAAGCCAAATCACTCCAATAGGACTTCAGACTGCAATTCTTTATGGTGGTAGTGTAAAACCAGAAAATGCAGTAGAGTTGGCAGCCTGTCCAGATATCAATGGTGCGCTGGTCGGTGGTGCATCATTAAATGCAGAGTCGTTTTATAAAATTGCTCAAGCATTTGCAAATACAAAATAATTAGGAGTTCAGCATGCATACGTTTGTGCTGGTGGTACATATTATCTTAGCGATTTTAATGATCGTGCTGATTTTAGTTCAGCATGGTAAAGGCGCAGATGCGGGTGCATCTTTTGGTGGCGGCGGTGCTGCAACTGTCTTTGGTGCATCTGGTTCGGGCAACTTTATGACCCGTTTGACTGCGATTTTAACGGCTTTGTTCTTTGTTACGAGCTTGACACTTGCGGTGTTTGCAAAGAAACAAACGACAGATGCATATAGCTTAAATGCGATTTCTTCAGTACCGACTGCGCCAGCAAAATCGGCTGAAACTTCGCCAACTGCACCAAAAAGCTCTGAATAATTTATTTAGCGCTTTCTTTTTTGACGTGTTGCGACTAGAATGCGTCACAGCTGCGGTGGTGGTGGAATTGGTAGACACGCTACCTTGAGGTGGTAGTGCTTTCGGGCGTGGGGGTTCAAGTCCCCCCTTCCGCACCAACTTATAATCCAGAACATAAGTTGGTGTATGCAGCTAAACTCTGTTGATGCGGGATGGAGCAGTCTGGTAGCTCGTCGGGCTCATAACCCGAAGGTCGTTGGTTCAAATCCAGCTCCCGCTACCAATCAATTCTATTTTTAAGATGCAAACTTTTAAATGGACAGCTTTTAAAGCTGAGAGAACTATTTGCATATTGATGCGGGGTGGAGCAGTCTGGTAGCTCGTCGGGCTCATAACCCGAAGGTCGTTGGTTCAAATCCAGCCCCCGCTACCAATCTTATATAGCACACAATCTATATAAGCAGTTTATCTGAAAGTCATTGTGATGTTGATGCGGGATGGAGCAGTCTGGTAGCTCGTCGGGCTCATAACCCGAAGGTCGTTGGTTCAAATCCAGCTCCCGCTACCAATCCTCTGAGATGCAACTCAGTAGGGCAATTCTTCAGGTTGTTTTAGATTGAAAATGGCCAAGAAATTGTATATAATTTTTGCATGTTGATGCGGGATGGAGCAGTCTGGTAGCTCGTCGGGCTCATAACCCGAAGGTCGTTGGTTCAAATCCAGCTCCCGCTACCAAGTTTCTAAAAGAGGCTCACAACTAGGTGGGCCTTTTTGCACAGTGGACTATGGTTTTCTGTGTAATAATGGGGCGATTTACGCCCTTTTTTATTGGCTATCGTGTAGTGTCGACAGTATTTTGGTCAAACCGTCATGTTTCACTACTACTATAGTTTTGCATTGGTCTGTAGTGGTCATTTCGACCATCGAATCGCACAAATTTGACGAGAGTAAATGAAGCTATCAAATAAAACTCAAGCACTTCAGGACTTAATTGCCCCAGCGGTGCAAGCATGTGATGTAGAACTTTGGGGGATTGATTTCCAACCTCAAGGTAAGCGTTCACTGTTACGTATTTATATCGACCGTGAAGTTGATGAAAATGCAGAACCTGTCATCAATGAAGATGGCGAAGTTGAGCAAGGCCGTGGTATCGGCGTGCAGGACTGTGTTCGTGTCACTCAGCAAGTGGGTGCGATGTTGGATGTACATGATCCAATTTCAGGCGAATATGCATTGGAAGTGTCATCTCCAGGTTGGGATCGTCAGTTCTTTAAATTGGAACAAATGACGGCATACATTGGTCAGCAAGTCGCTTTGCGTTTGATCAGTGCTGTGGATAATCGTCGTAAATTCCAAGCCAAACTTGTAAGCGTAGACCTTGAAAGCGAAATGATTCAGGTTGAAGTTGAAAAGCAACAAGTGTTGGATATTGACAGCCACAATATTGATAAAGCAAATCTGGTTTTCCAAGATTAATTTAATAAATAAGAATCTGAACGAATAGGTGACTTATGGCTCGTGAAATTCTTACCGTAGTAGAAACGGTTAGTAACGAAAAAGGTGTAAGTCGTGATGCAATTTTTGAAGCGCTTGAACAAGCTTTAGTTGCAGCGACTAAGAAGAAATTCTACGAGGGAACTCACTCGGAAGAGGCTCGTCTACGTGTAGAAATCGACCGTCGTACTGGTGATTACCGTACTTTCCGTCAATGGGAAGTGGTTGCCGACGAAGATCACGAAATGCCAGCATGCCAAGATGCGATCTCTGATGTAGATCCTGCAAAATGGGCAATTGGTGATATTCGTGAACTTGAAGTTGAATCGATTGATTTCGGTCGTATTGCGGCACAAATTGCGAAACAAGTGATTGTTCAAAAAATTCGTGAAGCAGAACGTGCATTAATTGCAGATGCTTACGAGTCTAAAGTTGGTGAACTCATCTACGGTGAAGTGAAAAAACAAACCAAAGATGGCTTTATCATTGACTTAGGTGACAATGCAGAAGCATATCTTGCGCGTGAAGAAATGATCGCTAAAGAAATTCTACGTCCTAAACAACGTGTAAACGCGATTTTGTTTAATGTGAACCGTGAAGGCCGTGGTGCTCAGTTATTACTTTCTCGTTCTAAACCAGAAATGCTCATCGCATTGATGAAGAAAGAAATTCCTGAAATTGCTGAAGAAATCATTGAGATTAAGGCAGCTGCACGCCAACCTGGCGTTCGTGCTAAAATCGCTGTGAAAACAAACGATCACCGTATTGATCCTGTAGGTGCATGTATTGGTATGCGTGGTACACGTATCCAAGCGGTTCAGTCAGAGTTAAATGGTGAGCGTATTGATGTAGTCGTTTGGTCGGATGACGCGGCACAGTACATTGCAAGTGCTTTAGAGCCTGCTGATGTATCAGGTATCGTGATTGATGAAGAAGAACGTACTGCAGATATTATTTTTGCAACGAGTGATCAGTTAGCGCGTGCAATTGGCTCTCAAGGTCAAAACGTACGTTTAGCATCTGAATTGACTGGTTACAAGCTCAATATGATGCTTGAAGAAGAATATCACGCACGTCAACAAAACGAAGCGCAACAATATTTAGATATGTTTGTTACACGTCTAGATATTGATGAAGACTTAGCGATGGCGTTGGTTGAAATGGGCTTCACATCATTAGAAGAAATCGCGTATGTTCCTGCGGAAACATTCGATGAGATCGAACTTGATGCTGAAACTGTTGAAATGCTACAAGGTCGTGCAAAAGAAGTTGCATTGGCTGATGCATTGAAACAACAAGAGAACATCCAAGAGCCAAGCGAAGAGCTTGCTGCAATGGAAGGCGTGACTAAAGAAATCGCGTATGCGCTTGCCGCTCGCGGTGTGGTAACTGTAGATGATCTTGCAGATCAAGCCACTGACGATATCTCTGATATTGAAGGTTTAGGTGCTGAAAAAGCAGGTCAACTTATTATGAAAGCGCGCGAATCATGGTTTAACTAGGAGGTAATATATGACGGACAAGTCGATTAAGGAGTTAGCTCTCAGCGTGGGTCGTCCAGTTGAGAAGCTGCTGGAACAGGTTCGTGATGCAGGTTTAACACAAACTAAACCTGAAGATATTATCTCCACTGAACAACAAAATGCCCTCGTTAACCATTTGAAAAAAGTTCATGGTCAGGATGCGGGCAATGCAGGACAAATCACGTTGAAACGTAAAACTACCAGTACTGCTAAAGTGGCGAGTACATCGGGCAAGGCAAAAACGATTAATGTAGAAGTTCGTAAGAAACATACATTTGTTAAACCGGATCCTGAGCAAATTAAAGCTGAAGCATTAGCGAAAGCACAAGCTGACCAACAAGCACGTAAACAGGAACCTAAGGTTGAAGCGAAAGCGGAAGAACCGAAGCAACAACCAGTATCTAAAGCGAAACAAGCTTTAGAAGCAATGCGTGCTGCTGCGAAGCAAGAACATGCGAAGCAAGAAACACCGAAAGCTGCGGTTGTTGTAAAACGTAAGTCAAACAACAAGCCAATTACAAAACCTGTTGAAACTCTAGAACAGAAAAAAGCACGTGAAGCTCAAGCAGCACAATTGAAAGCTGTAGAAGAAGCGGCGCGTCGTAAAGCCGCTGAA
Organism: Acinetobacter sp. YH12097; assembly: GCF_013419225.1. Lineage (NCBI taxonomy): Bacteria > Pseudomonadati > Pseudomonadota > Gammaproteobacteria > Moraxellales > Moraxellaceae > Acinetobacter > Acinetobacter sp. YH12097. Next base: position 21,069 of record NZ_VPAN01000043.1, read on the forward strand.
GAAGCGCAACAACGTACGCTTGAGCAAATGCGTCAAATGGCGTCTAAGTATTCTAACGAAGACACTACTGCGACCATTCGTGTTGTAGATGATTCTCCGCTTGCTGCCGGCCTTGTAGGTCAGGCATATGAAGATTCATTTGCGAAAGAAGACCGTGAAATTAAACGTGGTACCAATACCAACAATTCACGTTCACCTAAAAAAGGTGGTCGTCGTGGTGAAGAGCAATCTTTCCGTGATAACTCACATAAACGTGGTTTAAAAACAAGTCAAGCGAACAAGCATGGCTTTGAAAAACCAGTTAAAAAACAAGTTTATGATGTTGAAATTGGTGAAACAATTGTTGTTGCTGACTTGGCTGCGAAAATGGCGGTTAAAGTTCGCGAAGTTATCAAATCACTCATGAAAATGGGCGAATTGGTTACTCAAAACCAAGCGATTGATCAAGAAATCGCAGTACTTGTTGTTGAAGAAATGGGTCACAATCCAGTACTTGTTTCGGATACACAAGCAGAAGATAACTTACTTGAAGCAGCTGAAGAAGCGCGTGGTGTCCAAACCACTCGTCCGCCAGTTGTGACAATTATGGGTCACGTTGACCATGGTAAAACATCACTTCTTGATCGTATTCGTCGCTCTAAAGTGGCTGCAGGTGAAGCAGGTGGTATCACACAGCACATCGGTGCATACCATGTGAAAACTGAAAAAGGTATTATTACTTTCTTAGATACACCGGGACACGCAGCATTTACTGCAATGCGTTCACGTGGTGCGAAATCTACAGATATCGTAGTGTTGGTTGTTGCAGCAGATGATGGTGTTATGCCACAAACTGCTGAAGCGATTGACCATGCACGTGCAGCAGGTACGCCAATTATTGTTGCTATCAACAAAATGGATAAAGAGTCTGCTGATCCAGATCGCGTATTGAATGAGTTGACGACGAAAGAAATCGTACCTGAGCAATGGGGCGGTGACGTTCCAGTGGCAATGGTTTCTGCGCACAGCGGTGCAGGTATCGACGAACTTCTTGACTTGATCTCAATTCAAGCCGAACTTCTTGAGCTTAAAGCATCTGAAGAGGGTGCGGCACAAGGTGTTGTAATTGAAGCACGTGTAGACAAAGGACGTGGTGCGGTAACATCGATTCTTGTTCAAAACGGTACATTGAAAGTGGGTGACCTTGTTCTTGCAGGTTCGTCATACGGTCGTGTACGTGCAATGACAGATGAAAATGGTCAACGTATTAAATCTGCTGGTCCTTCGATTCCTGTGGAAATCTTGGGTCTACCAGAAGCGCCAATGGCGGGTGATGAAGTTCTTGTTGTAAATGACGAGAAAAAAGCACGTGAAGTTGCTGATGCGCGTATGGATCGTGAACGTCAAAAACGTCTTGAGCGTCAATCTGCGATGCGTCTTGAAAATATCATGGCGTCTATGGGCAAGAAAGATGTGCCTATTGTCAACGTGGTATTGAAAACAGACGTACGTGGTACTTTGGAAGCATTACACGTTGCACTTGCTGAACTTGCAACTGATGAAGTGAAAGTACGTATTATTGGTTCAGGTGTTGGTGCGATCACTGAGTCTGACGTAACACTTGCTGAATCATCAGAAGCGGTTCTTCTCGGCTTTAACGTACGTGCTGATAATACTGCACGTCAAAAAGCTGATGCTGATGGTATCGACATTCGTTACTACTCGATCATCTATCAATTAATTGATGATGTGAAAGATGCGATGAGCGGTAAATTAGCGCCTGAACACCGTGAAACAATTCTTGGTGTTGCTGAAGTACGTGAAGTGTTCCACTCAAGTAAATTCGGTGCTGCTGCAGGTTGTATGGTACTTGAAGGTACATTACACCGTAATAAACCGATTCGCGTATTACGTGATGACGTGGTGGTATTCCAAGGTGAGCTTGAATCTCTTCGTCGCTACAAAGATGTGGTTGAAGAAGTTCGTGCCGGTATGGAATGTGGTCTTGCGGTGAAAGGCTATAAAGACATCAAAGCACAAGATAAGATTGAAGTGTACGATGTTCAATTGATTAAACGGAGTCTTTAATGGCGGGTAGTCAACGTCTGAAGCGTATGGCGGATACAGTACAACGTGAGTTGTCAGAACTGATCCGTCAGGAGCTGAAAGATCCACGCTTAGGTGGTCTTGTGACCATCTCTGCCGTGAAGGTGAGCCCAGACTTAGGATATGCCGAAGTTTATGTGACTGTAATGGGTCGTGAGCTAGGCGATGAGCAAAGTGAAGCCGCAAATAAAGAAACTTTAGATGTCTTGAATAAAGCATCTGGTTTCTTGCGTCATGAACTGAGCCGTCGTATCAAAACACGTATTACGCCACGTTTGCGTTTCCATTACGACAAAACAAATGCTTATGGCAACTATATGTTTGGTCTAATTGCAGAAGCGGTCAAGGACTTACCTCCTACTGACGAAGCAAAAAAAGATGATGAATAATTCAGTTCGCTGAATGAAAAAAGCCACCTTCGGGTTAATGCCAGTCAGTTAAGAGATTGACTGGCTTTTTCTTGGGTATTTTTGAGGTTTTCCTTTTACAACCCTTGGATAACTCCTCACTCTTCTCTCAGGTATAACATACCGATTAGATTTCTCCATTAA
>NZ_VPAN01000044.1:0-20793 GCF_013419225.1 Acinetobacter sp. YH12097
AATCATCGAAGAATTCAAAAGGGTTTGGGTTTTAAGACACCAAATCAAATGGCCGAAGACTTTTATAAGTTGGCTGCCTAGAATCTCCCAAGGGAAAGTCTCCTGATAATTCAGCGTATATCACTTTTCAAAGTAGCATAAATTTCGTATCTTTCATCTTGAGAAAATTGGGTGTATTTCTTCATTGTGTGCTTTCCAATTGCGAGTTGAAAAAGTCTAATGATTCTATGAATACACCTAACTTTTTCAACTAACTACAAATGTGTTGCACTTGGGATTTGAATCTGCGTGTTTAAAAGTGACGATTTGTGTCACTTTATCACCGTTTTTTAGCGCAAAATTATTGGCGCATTTGCGATTTCATTATTTCGATCTACAGACTTCCCTGCATAAAAGTGATCCATCACTTCACCAATCTCTTTTACACCAACCGTCAAAGCTATTCGGTATTGTTTATTTTGCATGTTTTGGATAATTCGCGCGCAAATAGCCTGCCACACTTGGGCATTGGTTGCCTGTCTCATCCCACGATCAATGACAATTTCAACCTGACGTTCACATAAGTTTAAATAAAGCAAAACACCACTATTAAATTCTGTATCCCACACACCCAGTTCAGCAAAGAGCTGTTCAGCACGTGCACGAGTATTTTGATAATACGCTTGGTTCGAAGGAATATGCCCTTCAATCACCACTTGTATTTCGCCCACATGGCCATGCTCAGCTTCTGTCACCGCTTGCGCAATGGCCTGCTGATCTTGCTTATTAAAAAACCGATTTGCCGCAGGCATATATAAAAAGTGCTTCAACCAGCGTTTAAAGCTTGGTTGTTGTATTTCCTGTGTTTTAGGACAAGTGACAATTTCTGTTGTTTCTGTTTTCGTTACCATGAACCAGATGCTCCCCCACCGCCAAAGCCACCACCGCCTCCGCTATAGCCTCCGCCACCAAAGCCACCACCTCCGCTACGGCCTCCACCGCCCCCACCACCAGCAAGGAACATTTGAAAAATGGTTTGAGCAATGGCAGTGATGAGTAGAAAGAAAATTGCTCCACCCATCAACAGACTGGTGAGGAGACCTGCTCCGTTGACCAAACCTGCAACGGTACCTGCAACAGCAGCAGTTGATGCACTCAAACGCTTACCCACAATAAAGGACGCAAAAATACCAATCACCAAAATAATGAGTACTGTCGTAAACGTTTTCTCTTTGGCTTGCTGCTCGCGTAAAGCTTGTTCCTGACGCTCTTTCAACTCTTGGGCTGCCTGAGCTGCAACCTCAGGGTCTTGATTTAAAATTTGGATTATTTCCGTTAAGCCAGCATCTATGCCTTGAGCATACTGTGCTTGCTTAAAATACGGTGTGATTTGATTACGGATAATTCGACTAACAATGATATCGGGCATGATTCCCTCCAGCCCATAACCCGTCAGGATTTGAATTCTGCGATCATTCACAGCAATCGCCATCAATATCCCGTTGTCCCGTTTTGCAGAACCGAGTTGCCATTTTTCTGCAACACGCATGGCATAATCAAAAATATCTTCTTGACCCGTGGTTGGTACAATTACGACTCCAACTTGTGCCTTGCCTTGTTCGTGTAACTGTAAAATTTTCTGGCTAATGGCTTGCTTTTCAGCAGCTGACAGTAAATTTGCCTGATCAACTACAGGTTCATTGAGCGTCGGCAAGCCACGAATCGACTCGCCATCTGCCATATCATTGGCGATATTCGGCTGCTGAATTTTGATTTCAGGCTGTGCTGTTGTTTCTTTTTGCGTAGCTGACTGTTGATCTTTTAATATTTTACCGACAACAACTGTTTCAGCATCTACATCTGTAGCGGTGGCAGTTTCTGCATGTGTGAAACCCACCACACACAATAAGCATGCTAAAACCATGCGCTGCAACCACAACAAACCTGTATGTTTTAGCTCAAAATCCACCATCAGCCCACCTCACAATGCAGTGATGCCAATTAATTAAAATCAACTTTTGGTGCAGTTTGTGCACTTTGCTCTGCGCTAAAGTTAGGCTTGGTATCCATACCGATGACTTTAGCTGTCATCACTTGTGGGAACTGGCGTGCATAGCCATTAAAGTCTTGTACCGTAGTAATGTAGCGATTACGTGCGACAGCGATCCGGTTTTCAGTGCCTTCTAATTGAACCTGTAAATCACGGAATTGCTCATTGGCTTTTAAGTCTGGATAATTTTCCGAGACTGCAATTAAACGAGAAAGTGCGCTGGTCATCTGCGCTTGAGCTTCTTGATATTTTTGGAACAGTGCTGGATCTTCCAAAACTTCCTTATCCACTTTTAAGCCCGCAACATTGGCACGTGCTTGAGTCACTTCGGTCAGTACTTGTTCCTCATGTTTCGCGTAGCCTTTTACCACATTCACAAGGTTTGGTACCAAATCTGCACGGCGTTGATATTGGTTTTGCACCTCAGACCATGCTGCTGTAACGGCCTCGTCTTTGACTTGTAATGTGTTATAGCCACAACCACTCAGGGTCAACGTACTGACTAATGCGATTGCGAGCATGCTTTTTTTCATTGAATTCATAACCCTTAACCTCAAGTATTTATTTGTAATTGTTTAAATAAATTCATTCTAACGGCTTTTTTTCAGCAGAATGTTTTTTTTCTTTAATGAAGCCTCATAAAAAAAGGCCCGTTTCAGAGCCTTGCACACCGTTTTTCAGCTATACAGCAGCGGCGTCAGCTCCGCCTGAAAGCTTTCCAGTTGATAGTCCTCCGCTAAACGGCGCTTCCAATATTCCACTATATCGGTGTAATCAATGTCTGATGGGTGGAATTCTTTTTTATAATACGCGCAATATTCCGGAATCATCTGCACAAACATTTTCGCCAGCAAATATGCGCCAAAGGCATTGCCGCCAATCTTCGGCAGACTGTTTTTCTTATCCTGCAAAAATAAACGCGAAGCGGAATAAAAAGTCAGACTGGCAAAACCTGTGGTCACGCTGCGCATAATCATTCTGCGGATTTTGTCATCGCCATATACGGCCTGATAGACATCAAAAGCGACAGAACGGTGTTCGATTTCTTCAATCGCATGCCATACCCACAGCCTGACCGCATCATCATCCAGTGTGCTAAGCACTTCGGGATGCCGCAGAATATAACCGCCCAGCATTGCGGTAAAATGCTCAAAAGCGCAGGTAATCGCCAGCTGAATTTTAGGATGCAGGTTTTTGATATAGCGGTCTTTACGCCCCAGCCAAGCCTGAAAACGGTCTAGATTATAGTCCTCTGTCCGCCATGCATCATTGAATGCGGCATGCGCCTTCGAATGCATGGCTTCCTGACCGATAAACGCAGCAATTTGCGCCTGCAGCTTCTCATCCGTCACTTTGTCACGCACGTTGCGCACACTGTGCACAAAAAATTGCTCACCAATGGGAAAGGTCGATGACAATGCCGTCAACAAATGCGACATCACCGGTGAATTGGCAAAATAATGCCGGCGAATCGCTTTAGGATTGAATTGTGCTCGACGTACCGTAATGCCAATGGCTTTAGGACGATTTAGATATGTTTTTTGTGTCGTCACTTGCGTCATGGTCGCTTCCTAAGATTTAGATCATGATCGCAGTATGTAATTCCGATGCCCTTTCACACATGGCAAAATGTGCTAGCACACTTGCATAATTCACCATTCTAATGTGCTGTCTGACAACTTTTCAGCGTATTTATCTGCAAAATCCATTCACTTGTCATTTTGGGTAAATTCCAAAAAATAAAAAACCCGCCGAAGCGAGTTTTTTGAATGAATCCAGTTCAATCACTGGCATGTCATGACTTAAACATCTAAATAGTCAAGAATACCTTCGGCAGCTTGGCGACCTTCCCAGATTGCGGTTACCACAAGGTCAGATCCACGTACCATATCACCGCCGGCAAAAATTTTCGGATTCGATGTTTGGAACTTAAATTCTTGCTGTTCAGCAGCAATGACGCGACCTGAACCATCCATACTGATGTTTGATGTTGTAAACCAGTCTGCAGGGCTGGTACGGAAACCGAAGGCAAGCAATACCGCATCTGCTGGTAAAATTTCTTCCGAACCCGGTACTGGTTCAGGGCTACGACGACCGCGACTATCAGGTGCGCCAAGCTGTGTAGTCACAACTTTAACACCCGTCACTTTGCCATTTTCACCCACAATTTCAATCGGCTGACGATTAAATTGGAAATCCACACCTTCTTCGCGCGCATTTTTCACTTCACGACGTGAACCCGGCATGTTTTCTTCGTCACGACGGTAGGCACAGACAACAGATTCGGCACCTTGACGGATCGAGGTACGGTTACAGTCCATCGCAGTATCACCACCACCCAGAACAATCACTTTTTTGCCTTCCATGCTGATGTATTCAGATGGATCTTTTTCCCAACCTTGCGTACGGTTGACATTGGCAATCAAGAAATCCAGTGCATCATGCACACCAACAAGGTCTTCACCCGCGAAACCGCCCTTCATGTAGGTATAGGTTCCCATACCCATGAATACAGCGTCGTAATCAGCCAAAAGCTGATCAATGGTCACATCTGTACCAATTTCAGTATTTAGACGGAATTCAACGCCCATGCCAGAGAAAATCTCACGGCGACGTTTCATCACATCTTTTTCCATTTTGAATTCTGGAATACCAAATGTCAGCAAACCACCAATTTCAGGGCGTTTGTCAAATACAACTGGCTTCACACCATTACGTACAAGAATATCTGCACAGCCAAGGCCAGCAGGACCTGCACCAATAATCGCAACTTTCTTGTCTGTCCACTTAACGTGTGACATATCTGGACGCCAGCCCAATGCAAAGGCTGTATCGTTAATGTATTTTTCAGCATTACCAATGGTAACTGCACCAAAGCCGTCATTTAGCGTACACGCGCCTTCACATAAACGGTCTTGTGGGCACACACGACCACAAACTTCAGGCAATGTGTTGGTTTGATGACACAATTCTGCCGCTTGGAAAATGCGACCTTCTGCAATCAGTTTTAGCCAGTTTGGAATGTAGTTATGTACTGGACATTTCCATTCACAATACGGGTTACCGCAACCTAAGCAGCGGTGTGTTTGGTTTTTTGCAACTTCAGCTGTAAACGGTTTATAGATTTCCACAAATTCTGCTTTGCGGACAACTAGATCTTTTTTCTCTGGATCTTGGCGTGCTACATCCAGGAACTGAAAGTCATTATTTAGGCGCTCTGCCATGTCTCTCTCCGTGGGTAGGTGTAAGCATGTTTGGACTTACACCTGCCTATCAAATCTGCAGTAGTGGAATTATTGTGGATCAGCTTGAGTTGTTTTCAACAAAGTCTGCAAATTAGCAGCTTTTGGTTTCACAAGCCAGAATTTGCGGCTATAGAAGTCAAACTCGTTGCGGATCTTATACGCCCAAGCACTACCTGTTTCTTTAATATGTTCATCTAAGATACGGCACAAGAACTCTTTATGTTCTTCCATCGATTCTGTAGAGATACGGTTCAATTCAATCAGTTCGTGGTTGTAATGGTCAACAAAGTCATTATCAAGGTCGAGCACATAAGCGAAACCGCCTGTCATACCCGCACCAAAGTTATGACCCACTTTACCCAATACAGTCACGATACCACCTGTCATGTATTCACAGCAGTGGTCGCCTGCACCTTCAATCACAGCAAACGCACCTGAGTTACGTACTGCAAAACGCTCGCCTGCTGTACCTGCAGCAAACAATTTACCGCCTGTTGCACCATATAAACAGGTGTTACCAATGATTGCAGTATTTTGCGTTTGGAATGGTGAACCTTTCGGTGGGAAGATCGAGATACGACCACCAGCCATACCTTTACCCACGTAGTCATTCGCATCACCCTCTAGGCTGATGTGTAAACCACCGGCGTTCCAAACACCCAATGACTGACCTGCAGTCCCTGTTAATTTAACTTTAACAGGATGCGCTTCCATACTGAGGTTGCCATAACGTTTTGCAATCTCACCCGAAATACGCGCGCCAATTGAACGGTCACAGTTACCGATAGTGAAGCTATATTCACCGCCTGTGCCTGCTTCAATCGCTGGCAGCATTTCAGCTACCATTTTCTCAGCCAATAAGCCTTTATCGAATGGTGCATTGCCTTGTACTTCACAGTACTGAGCTTTACCTTCAGCCGCAGGATGCGATTGGAGCAATGCGCTCAAATCAAGGTGTGCATGTTTTTCAGTTTCACCCGGAAGCATTTCCAGTAAATCTGTACGACCAATCAAATCTTTCAGACTTGAAACGCCTAGCGCTGCTAACCATTCACGTGTTTCTTCCGCAATAAAGTGGAAGAAGTTGATCAGCATTTCAGGCTCACCGATATAGTGTTCCTGACGTAAATGGTCTTGCTGAGTTGCAACACCGGTCGCACAGTTGTTTAAATGGCAAATACGCAGGTATTTACAACCCAATGCGATCATCGGTGTAGAACCAAAACCGAAACTTTCAGCCCCAAGAATCGCTGCTTTCACAACGTCTAGACCTGTTTTCAAGCCACCATCAGTTTGTACACGGACTTTGCCACGCAGATCGTTCACACGTAGCGCCTGATGCGCCTCAGATAGACCAAGCTCCCATGGAGAACCTGCATGGTGAATTGAAGAAAGTGGAGAAGCCGCTGTACCGCCGTCATAACCAGAAATGGTAATGAAGTCTGCGTATGCTTTTGCTACACCTGCCGCAATCGTACCAACACCCGGCTCAGAAACCAGCTTAACGGACACCATCGCCTGTGGGTTAACCTGTTTTAAATCGAAAATTAACTGTGATAAATCTTCGATTGAGTAGATGTCGTGATGCGGTGGCGGAGAAATTAATGTCACACCCGGTACTGAGTAACGTAAACGTGCAATTAAGCCATTCACTTTACCGCCCGGCAACTGACCACCTTCACCTGGTTTTGCACCTTGTGCCACTTTAATTTGAAGGACTTCTGCAGAAGTTAGATATGCAGGGGTCACACCAAAACGGCCAGATGCAATTTGTTTGATTTTCGAGTTACGGATAGTACCGTAACGCGCTGGGTCTTCGCCGCCCTCACCCGAGTTCGAACGACCACCAATAGTATTCATAGCGATTGCAATGGCTTCGTGTGCTTCAGGCGATAATGCGCCTAAAGACATCCCAGCCGAGTCAAAACGTGGCAGAATTTCTTCCACGGATTCAACTTGATCGAGTGCAATCGATTGATCTGTTTTCAACTTGAATAAGTCACGAATCGTCGCGATTGGACGGTTATTCACTAGCTCTGCGTATTCTTTAAAGTCTGCATAGTTACCAGAGCGTACAGATTTATGCAGTGCATTGATCACGTCTGGGTTAAAGGCGTGATATTCCTTACCGAATACAAATTTCAGCATACCGCCTTGATCGATTGGCTTACGTGATTTCCACGCCAAATCAGCGAGTTTTTTCAAGTCATTTTCTAGATCAGAGAATGTTGCGCCTTTAATACGACTCGGTACACCCGTAAAGCATTTTGCAACCACTTCATCAGAGAGGCCAACTGCTTCAAACAGCTGACCGCCACGGTAAGAGGCAACAGTAGAAATACCCATCTTAGAAAGGACTTTCAATAAGCCTTTCTCAATGCCTTTACGGAAGTTAGCTTGTGCATGAATTGGATCACCCAATAACTCACCTTTCGCGATCAAGTCATTGATCACATCATAAGCCAAGTATGGATAGATCGCAGTCGCACCAAAACCAAGAATCACCGCAAACTGATGCGCATCACGCGCCAAACCAGTTTCGACAATGATGTTGGCATCTGTACGTAGACCCACATTGATTAAATAGTGGTGAACCGCGCCTGTTGCCATCAATGCATTTGCAGGTAAGAAACCTTGACGGATTTTCTTATCAGACAATACAAGTAATGTTTTTCCATCGCGAATCGCTTGTGCAGATTCTTCACAAATACGCGCGATAGCAGCTTCTAAGCCTTCATCTTCTGCATAGTTCAGGTCGATGTCTGCAATCTCGTAACCTTTACGACCAAGGGTACGAATTTGATGCATTTTCGAATTTGACAATACAGGGCTTGAAATGATCAGACGATCTGCATGCTCTGGACCTTGTTCAAATACATTTTGTTCTCGACCGAGACATGTCTCTAACGACATTACGATCGATTCACGTAATGGATCGATTGGCGGATTCGTAACCTGAGCGAACTGCTGACGGAAGTAGTCAGACACATGGCGCACTTGACGAGACAATACTGCCATTGGCGTATCGTCACCCATTGAGCCCACGGCTTCCTGACCGCTTTCAGCGATTGGACGAAGCAATTGGTCACGCTCTTCAAAGGTAACCATGAACATTTTTTGTGAAGCTTTCAGGTCATCGCCTTTTAAGCCTTGTTCACATAAATATTCTTCTAGCTCTGGACTGCCTTGCACACGTACTGAGTTTTCACGTAACCACTGACGATACGGACGCATACGCTTGAGGTGATTACTCACATCTTGAGTATCGAGCATTTTGCCGGTAAAGGTATCGATCACCAAGATTTGACCCGGACCGACACGGCCTTTAGATACAACGTCTTCAGGTTCATAACCCCAAACACCAATTTCTGATGCCAAGGTGATGTAACCATTTTTGGTAATCACCCAACGTGCTGGACGTAAACCATTACGGTCAAGCATACAAATCGCATGACGGCCATCTTGAATTACCAGACCTGCTGGACCATCCCAAGCTTCCATATGTTTCGAGTTGAATTCGTAGAATGCACGTAAGTCCGCATCTAAAGTTTCAACGTTTTGCCAAGCTGGTGGAACCAACATGCGTAGCGCACGGAACAAGTCCATTCCGCCGCCGACAAGGATTTCCAACATATTATCTAAGCTTGAAGAATCCGAACCTGTACGGTTTACGATTGGATTCAGCTCAGCTAAACCTGGCAATAATGGGTTTTCAAATTTTGGTGTACGCGCCATCGCCCAGTTACGGTTTGCAGTAATGGTATTGATTTCACCATTGTGCGCCAAGTAACGGAACGGCTGTGCCAAAGGCCAACGCGGTAAGGTATTGGTTGAGAAACGCTGATGGAATACTACGATGTGTGACTTTAAGCGCTCATCAGCAAGATCGGTATAGAAGTCAGCAATGGCTGCTGGCATCATCAAACCTTTATAGCTGATCACAGTTGAGCATAAAGTGGTTACATAGAAGTATGGGTCAGCAGTCAGTTGTTGTTCTGCACGACGACGTGCCATCACCAACTTACGGTTGAATTCAACCTCTGAAACACCCATTGGGCAATTCACGATAATTTGTTCAAAGGCAGGCAATGACTGCATCGCGATTGAACCCAATGCATCGTTATTGGTTGGCACAACACGCCAAGCGATGACTTTACAGCCTTCGTCTTCGATTTCTTTGGTTAAAATTTGTTTTGCATGTGCGGCTAATGCAGGGTCTAGATTTAGAAATACCGTACCCACAGCAAAGATTTCACTCAATGTAATGTCACTGAGTTTTTTCGCTTCTTCACGGAAAAATTCTTTTGGCATAGCAAGGAGTAGACCACAGCCGTCACCGGTTTTGCCATCTGCGGCAATACCACCACGGTGGGTCATACAACTTAAACTATGCATTGCGGTTTTGACGAGATCATGGCTTGCATCACCCTGCATATGGGCGATTAAACCGAAACCACAGTTATCTTTAAACTCATCCGGTTGGTATAAACCTTGAGCGGGAGCTACAGTATTAGGCGATGGCATGTGCATAGCGTACCCTTCTTTTCTTTACAGCTCTTTCGAGCACTTAACAAACTAATTTCTTGTTGCGATTCGTCTTAACTTACTCACATGAATTGTTCTGTCGAGCAAAATTATTTCTTATTCACACCCTTAAGATAAACCGAATTCACCTTTGATGCATGAATAAAAAGTCAAATTTTCTGCTTTTGCAGTTCAGATCAGGGATAACGACTGGATTAATGACTTCGCACTTTTATCGAATCATTTTCGCGCCAAAACAGGGAGAAAAGTTCAATTTACGCACCAATTAAGCAATTTATATGCCAACTTGATGCATTTTCTCCTAAGATGGCTGATTACAAGCATTTTTTAGTTATAACAAATAATTCAAATTGTTCTTTTTTAATTTTATGCACTTTTTCTGTGCAGTTTAGACTTTTCCTAAGAGGTCTTGCGCTATTTTAGAACTAATTAAAAGGATCGGTTACTTCTTGTTCTACCGGTGCAGGTTTTGGACGTGGTGCATCTACACTACTTTGTGATTTTTGCACATCAATCACATTTCCTTCAGCATCACGACGTGTCACCGTAGTACTTGTCGTTGCATTAGTTGGTGTTGTTACCGTCGCTGCAGCCGCTGCTTTTCGTGCGGCGATTTGAGCTTCATCAATTTTCGGTAAAGGCACAGATTTTAATTTAACAGCATATAACTTTTGACTCGACGACATTTCTTCCGTGCCTAAATCATTCACATATGCTTGATATTGTTTAAATTCCACAACTTCAGGTTTAATTGAAGCAGGCAAAGCAATGTTAAGGCTCGACATTGCAGCTTTGGCATCATTTTGCGACGAATATGGTCCAGTTAAAATGACGTATTGCTCAGGATGGTCTTCACCAGAAAGACGTAGATAAATAAATTTGTGACGCTCAGGCTGCTTACGTAAGAAGCTTTTTAATATATCTTCTTCAGAAACCCGAAATAATTCAACACCATAAAGTTTGGCAGAATCATTGATAAACTTAGTGCCGCGAAATTCTGGCTCATGTTGAGCTGTAGCAACCACACGGGTCGTCATATCAAGTGGACGCACTTCTTCATTTAACGCACCAAGATGGGACATTGCTGCCACTTTCTCTGGCTGAATTTGCAAATCCACTTCGGTTTCTGCTTGTTTTTCAACTTCAACCAATTCTTTAGTATCTGTAATCGCCCAGAAAACCAATGCAGCGAACAGACACACAGCTCCACCCACCAACCATGCATAGTGATGAACTTTTTGCCATTGAGACTGCCGCGCTGCCATGATGTACCTACTCTGCCTGATTTGCCAAAATTGTCTGTTTCATTAATTCGACATCAAACTCTTTGGTGATGATGGCCTGACCTAATGATTTCAGTAAAATAAGTCGTAATTGCCCATTCAATACTTTTTTATCATGGGACATATACGCCAAAAATTCCTCTAGCGGAATTTTAGGGCAAACTATCGGTAATTGTGCACGTAAAATGATTTTTTTTGTACGCTCTAAATCTTTAACTGTGATCCAGCCCATACGATGGGACAAATCTGCAGCCATCACCATCCCTGTTGCAACGGCTTCGCCATGTAACCATTCACCATACCCCAAGTACGATTCAATCGCATGGCCAAAGGTATGACCCAAGTTTAATAACGCACGCTCACCTTGTTCTTTTTCATCATTGGCCACAATACGCGCTTTATGGGCACATGAACGATAAACCGCTTCAGCCAACAAAGTTGCATCACCTGCAACTAAAGCATCCATATGCTGTTCAAGCCAAGTTAAGAATTCAACATCACCCAACAACGCATATTTGATCACTTCAGCCAAACCTGCAGAAAGTTCACGCGCTGGCAAAGTTTTTAATTGCGCCATATCCGCAAGGACCACTTGGGGTTGCTGAAAGGCACCAATCATGTTTTTACCTAGTGGATGGTTAATCCCTGTTTTGCCACCAACACTTGAATCCACTTGAGAAAGTAAAGTCGTCGGCACTTGAATAAAATATACACCACGTTGATAGCATGCAGAGGCAAAACCGGTCATATCTCCAATAACACCACCACCTAACGCCAAAACCGTACAATCGCGGTTAAAGCCTGCTTCAAGCAAGGCATCAAAAATTAAATTCAAATGGTCTAAATTTTTATACTTTTCACCATCAGGCAAAATACATGTCGCAACAGTTTTCCCTAATGCCTCAATTGCTTCTACATAATGTTTTAAATAGAGCGGTGCAACTGTGGTATTAGAGACAATCATCACTTGTTTACCCTGAACATAAGGCTCAAGTAAAGTTTGTGGATTAAGGTCACTCCCAATAAAAATAGGGTAGCGACGATCACCGAGTTCAACATGTAAGGTTTGCATGAATTTAACCTTTTCTAACGAGATATATTTTGTGAAACAATTAAATTAAAAATTTTTTGCGCAAGATCTCTCGCAGCACCTTGATTGGTTTCAATAATATAGTGCGCGACTTCACGATAAAGAGGATCACGGGCAGCCAATAAATCTCGTAGCTTTTGCTCTGGATTTTCCACTTGAAGAAGTGGGCGATTTTTGTCTCGGTAGGTTCGTTGTAACTGAATTTCCACCGGAGTATATAGATAAACAACAATACCACGTTGTTTTAAAAATTCACGATTTGGGGGCTGAGTCACAGCACCACCGCCAGTCGCCAAGACCAGTTGTTTTTTTGCAGTTAACTCATCAATGACATTCGTTTCACGACTTCTAAAGCCTTTTTCCCCTTCCTTTTCAAAAATCCAAGGAATGGTCGCACCTGTTTTACGTTCAATTTCATGATCACTGTCTAGAAATTCACGTCCTAACAATTCTGCTAAATGTCGCCCTACGGTTGTTTTTCCTGCCCCCATTGGCCCTACCAAATAGATATTTGGTAGGGTTTCAAACTCTTTGCTTGGCAAGGAGTCACCTATTTCTTTTGTTAAATTGAAAATATATTAATGATTTCTCGTAACACTGTCATTAACAATTCGCGGAGTAACAAAAATCAGTAACTCATTTTTTGCATCGCTTTTCATATCTTTACGGAATAAGCGACCCACATAAGGAATATCACCTAAGAACGGTACTTTAGTTTGCTTACTTTGTGTTTCCTGATTAAAAATACCGCCGAGCACAACAGTTTCACCATTGTTGACTAAGACATCGGTATTAATTTCATTTTTATTCAGGATAATTTCACCATTTTGTGCATATCCTGCTGGTGAGTCGCTCTTGATATTCAGCTTCATTTGCACTTTACCATCTGGAGTAATGCTAGGCGTGACATCCAAACTTAATAAAGCTTCTTTAAACGCGGTAGAAGAAGTTGCATTTGAACCTGTACCCGTTGTGGTTTGATATGGAATTTCTTGTCCCGAAGCCACTTTCGCTTGTTGTTTATCCGCTGTCAGTACCTTTGGTGTAGAAATGACTTCACCATAACCATCTGCTTGTAAAGCAGAAAGCTCTAAATCCAACATAAAATCAGAAAGACTAATTAAGCCGAACGCAATTCGACTGGCACCTGCAGTAGTCACCCCTAAGTCCACGTTTAAGTTACTTGGACGCTGAATCGTATATTTACCATCATCATCCGGTGTTTTTAAGTCCCAAAGCGTAGTATCACTACCACCCACCAATAAATGGTCATTTTGGTTAATCCCTTGAGACAAGAGACCCCATTTCACACCCATTTCTTTGGTAAAGTCAGTAGATGCTTTTACAATACGTGCTTCAACCATGACCTGCTTGACTGATACATCAAGCAAATCCACCATCTTACGAATCTGATCAATGTTTTGCGCGGTATCATTAATAATCAGTGTATTTGTACGCGTATCTGCAGAAATCGTTCCGCGTGGACTTAACAAATTACCCCGATCATCATCAGCATTATTACTATTATTTGACGAACCGCTATTACCCGCAGTTTTAGACTGCGTAATCAGCTTCTCTATCTCAGCAGCTTTTGCATAGCTTAACGTTAAATATTCAGTCTGTAATGGTGCCAACTTCATACTTTGACGTAAGGCTTTTGCTTCTTCTTCTTCCGCTTTAATCAACTCAGATACAGGCGCAATCCAAATCACATTACCATTACGACGTTTGTCCAAATTCTTGGTTTTCAATACGATATCTAGTGCTTGATCCCAAGGCACATCTTTTAAGCGAAGTGTAATATTTCCTTGAACCGTGTCAGCAGCAACCATATTGATTTCAGTGAAATCAGCCAAAAGTTGCAGCACACGACGTACTTCAATATCTTGGAAGTCTAATGAAATCTTCTTACCGGTATAATGATTGGCAGCTTTAGGACGTAATGGATTCTTATCTTCCGGACGTTTCAAACTTACCGTTAATTTATTATCAGTTTGGTACGCCATATATTCATAGCTGCCCGTCGACTGAATGGTAATCACACCATTACCGCCATCATTATGTGCATCTACCGTTGCAACAGGTGTTGCAAAATCATTGACATTTAAACGGCGAGTCAAATGTGCAGGCACTTTATTGCCTAAAGTACGGATCACCACTTTACTGCCTTGCTGTTGAACATCAACGGGAGTATTTCCACCCAGTAAATCAACAACAACTTGACCTTCACCATTAGAACCACGGTGGAAACCAATATTTGAGATGCCCTGTTGCTGACGTTGTGCTACAGGCTGTACATAATTTGCAGCTTGTGCAGAGTTGATTTTTAAAATAAAGGTATTACCTTCAACACGCGTGGTAAAAGCGCCAGCATTGGCTAAATTCACAGTTAAGCGCGCACGTTGTGCATCCGAACTCACATCCACAGTGCTCGCTTCAGCCGTTGCAACAGGAATTGAACTTTGTTTTAAATTTTGTTGTGCTTTATCAAAGTCTAAAACTAGTCGTGATGGTTGATCGAGTTGATAAGCTTGTGGTTGCGGCGGCAAGCCATTAAACATCACGCGAATTTCAGTCCCTTGACCTGGAATTTGCATTGGTACCACATTGGTTACACTCACCTGAGCATTGGTAACTTGCATCATCGCCATTGCAACAGCCCCCATCGAAAACTGACGAAACACATGATTCATTGTATTGCCATCCCCAAAAATAAAATCTTGTACACTATTCTTCATTTTTATTCCTTTAAGCTTAAGGTGCTGGTCCAATTAATATGAGACTTCTAGGACGCTCTACATATCCTTCTCGCCCATCCGGAATAATCTCAATCAAATCAATTTGAGTCGGGGTAATATTTACCACTCGACCATGATTGAGCCCCATATAACTTCCACGTTGAATACGCTCAACTTCACCATCAGGTGTCTGAATCAAGGCTAATATTTGCCCAGATTGGTTACGCATACTACCCTTCATATTCAGGGTTTCGAGTGCATAACTCTCCAAAGGTTGAGGCTGACGGCTCAAGTTTGGATAAACACGCTTACCTGCCATGATTTTAAGTTCTGCTGCCAAGGAACTTGGCAAGAACGGACTTTTTAAAGAATGCGCCGCATAATTAAAAGTCTCGACAGGTACAAAATCTGGCGCAGGTTCAATCGCTAGTGGAGCTTGATTGCGTATATTTGCCATCTCTTGATTGACCACATCAATACGTGATTCACAACCAGCCAATACAAATCCAACCATCACAGAAAGTGCCAATTTATTCATTTTCATTTTGGAGCCTCCTGTGTGCTTGCTGAATCTGCAGCTTTCGCAGCACCTTCAGTATTCCCTTCATAACGATATGTTTTTGCAGAAATCACATAGTCAATTTTTGGAATATCTGAGTTCTTTTCTTTATTTTCAGTTGCTGTAATCGTTAAATTATGCAAAGTCACAATCCGTGAGAGCCCCGCAATACCACTTACAAATGAACCAAAGGCGTGGTAATCACCTGTTGCCTCAATATGAATCGGCTGTTCCGTAAAGAACTCTTGCTTCACTTCAGGCTCAAGACGAATAATTTTAAATTTCAATCCAGAATTCACGCCTGTTAAGTTGATATCTTCAACCAAACCTGGAATTTCAGTTTCTTTCGGCAATTGTTCTAACTGTTGATTAAAACGTGCTTCCATATCCTGCAACTGCAATTGATATTGTTGCAAATTACGTAGTTTTGAATCTTTTTCACGAAACTCATTTAACAAATTTTGTTCTTGTGCATTGGCACTTGAAATAGCTTCAATCTTGCCTTTAATCGCCAAGAAATAGCCCAAAATTGCCACAAGAATAATGATAAAAATCCAGCAGGTAATTTTGACTGAAATTGGCCAACTACCATAGTTATTCGGATCTAGCGTATTGAACTGCTGTACAAACTTATCAAAAGTCATTTTCTTTTTCGGAATGACCACAGCATCTTGATTCAATTGTTCAAATTCATCACGACTCATTTTGCAGCCTCCGGAGTTGGTGTTGCTGCAGTTTGTGCGTCAGATGTTTGCGCCGATGAAGCTGACTGTCCTGCATTTGCTGCTGGATCATTAATGGTCGGCTGCGCAATTTGCTCCAAATCTGCAGTCACAGTAAATGCACCATAAGATTCTTCTACGCGAGGAACCACTGACGTCGGCGCTTTGTCTTTTTTCTCTTCCGCCACAAGGAATGAGCTCATGAAGGCATTACGATACCAAGGTGATGCTTCCAAATTACGCAGTAGATCTGCAACAGTGTTTGGACTTTCCGCACGCCCTTCGATCATAAATTTGTCGCCATTACGTTCAAATTTTGTGATGTACATATTGGCAGGTGTCACACGAACCAATTCATCTACAAGATGTACCGCGATTGGACGTTGACCTTGTAAGCCTTGAATCAGCTTCATGCGTTCAATAATGGCATTACGTTGTTCTTGCAAACCATCTAAAGACTTTAATTGAACATCTAAGTTTTGGTTATGACTGATAATCAATTGGTTCGCTTGTTCTTGATCTTTTAATTTGTGATCAAAGTACAACCATGTTAAACCAACCCCAATTACCCCAATTAAGAAAGCCCCAATACAAAGTGCAATAAATTCTTTTTTTCGTTTCTCTCTTAGCTCATCACGCCAAGGGAGCAAGTTAATTTTTGCCATTAATCAAAACTCCTCAATGCTAGACCGCATGCCACCATGAGTGATGAGGCATCATTTTCAATTTTTTTAATATCAATTTGAGGTGAAAAACCCATTTGTAAGAATGGATTGGCAATCGTGACGCGGTAACCCAATTTTTGTTGAAGTAATTTTGCAAGCCCCGGAATATTGGCATTCCCCCCTGCCAATAAAATATGGTCAATTTCGTTGAACTGTGAAGATGAGAAAAAGAACTGTAAAGAACGTGCTGCTTGTTGAACGACAGCTTCTAAGAAGGGTTCTAAGACTTCGATATCATAATCATCTGGCAAGGCACGTGTTTTTTTCGCTCGACCTGCTTCTTCGAAAGACAATGCATAGCGATTTTGAATTTCCTGTGTCAATTGTTTGCCACCAAACACTTGCTCACGGGTATAAATCACTTTGTTATTCTGCATGACAGATAAGGTCGTCATACTATGACCAATATCTAAAATACCCACGGTATTCACACCCATTGGCAAAGTATCTGAGAAAACTTTAAATGCATTTTCAATTGCAAAGCTTTCTACATCACCAATTTTTGGTGTAAGACCCGCAAGCTGAATGACTTCCGCACGCGCTTCGACATTTTCAATACGCGTAGCGACAAGCAAAACATTGACACGATTTGGGTTGGACAGACGATCTGGCAAGACCTCAAAATCAAGGCTCGCTTCATCAAGTGGGAACGGAATATATTGCTCAGCATCATCACGAATCTGAATTTCACGTTCATCATCGTTCATATCTGCGTCCATTTCGATGTTTTTTGTAATCACCATCGACGTTGGAACCGCCAAAGCTGCATTAGTGGTCTGCGTATTGGCCAAATTAATTGCGCGCTCTAAACAGTCACCGACAGCTTCCGGATTCAATATGTTCTTTTCAACAACACTTCCTTCTGGTAATGGCACCAAAGCATAGCTTTCTACCCAATACCGCCCACTCTTTACAGAAAGTTCCAAAACCTTAACAGAAGTCGAACTAATATCTACTCCTATTAACCCCTTATTTGGCTTACGATATAACCTGAGCACAATATAATTCCTATTATTTTTTTATCCCCAAAAAAATTAACCCACTAATTAGCATTGGTCTATAATTTTATACAGATACAATAACTCATCTAACAATCCGTATATCGAAAGGATATACTGACCACCAATTAGTTTGCCATTAGCTCTTATTAAAACTTACTTGTTATGAAAAAGCTATCTTGTTCAGGCCTTGTTCATCCATTTTTTTTGGCCATTATTATTGTTTTGGTCGCAATTCCAATGGGTTTCTATGGCATGTATCTCTATATTGCCCCGTCTTTGCCTGAAATGTCCATCTTAAAAAAGGCTCCATTATTAAAACCATTGCAAGTTTATAGTGCTGATAATGAGCTGATTGCAGAATATGGTGGCAAACTTTCGGTTCCTGTAGAGTACGACCAAATCCCGTCTCATTTCATTCATGGCTTTTTAGCTGCGGAAGATTCTTCGTTCTTTGAACACAGCGGAATTAGTTTCAAAGGATTGGGGCGTGCCGTCAGTGAAAGTATTACAGGCTCAGATGTGCAAACCGGTGGTTCAACCATTACCATGCAGGTTGCAAAAAACTATTATCTGACTCCAGAACGTACGCTAAAACGTAAACTGACCGAAGTTTTCCTTGCTCGAAAAATTGAACAAAATCTAAGTAAAGAAGAAATTTTAACGCTGTATGTCAACAAAATCTTTTTAGGAAAAAATGCCTACGGGATCGCAGCAGCAGCAAAAATTTATTATAACAAGAGCCTGCAAGATTTAAGTTTGGCTCAAATGGCAATGATTTCAGGCTTACCTAAAGCACCTTCAAAATACAATCCTGTAGCCAACCCAAAACGTGCTTTAGAGCGTCGTAATTGGATTTTAGGCCGTATGTTGCAATTGGGGTATATCAATCAATCTGAATATCAAAAAGCGATTGCTGAACCGATTAATCTCGATATGCCTGACCGCGGGGTCAGCAACAAATTCCCCTACGTCGGGGAAATGGTTCGCTCTGAGCTCGTAGAAAAGTTTGGTGAACAAGCGACGGATTCTGGCTATAAAGTCTACACCACTATCAACAGCCAACGCCAAGCCTATGCTGAGCAGGCTGTACAAGAGGGTCTCGAAGCTTACGATAGACGACATGGTTGGCGTGGTGCAGAAGCACATGATGAACCCTTAAAAAACTTTATTCCATATGCCAACACCTATCCTGCCGAAGTAACCAAAGTCAACAACACCAGTATCGAAGTGTTGATGCAAGACGGCAGTAGTGTGACAGTTCCATGGTCAGGTTTATCTTGGGCACGCCCCTATCGCAATGCCAATAGTGTAGGCAATGCGCCTAGCAAAGCCTCTCAAATTGTAAAAGTAAAAGATATTATTCGCCTACGTCCGAATGCGGACAAAAGCTCATGGGCTTTGGTGCAAATTCCCAAAGCGCAAGGTCAATTAATTGCACTTAATCCCAATAATGGTGGTATTGAAGCCATTGTGGGTGGTTATAATTTTTATCAATCTAAATTTAACCGTGCTCTACAAGGCTGGCGTCAGCCGGGTTCAACCATTAAACCCTTTGTTTATGCTTTAGCACTTGAACGTGGCATGACTCCGTATTCCATGGTCAATGACAATCCAATTACGATTGGCAAGTGGACGCCTAAAAACTCTGACGGTCGCTATTTAGGGATGATACCTCTACGCCGTGCCCTCTATTTATCACGTAACACAGTTTCAGTACGCTTATTACAAGTCGTCGGGATTGAACGTACTCGCCAATTATTTATGGATTTTGGCTTACAAGAAAACCAAATTCCACGTAACTACACCATTGCTTTAGGTACCCCACAGGTGTTGCCGATTCAAATGGCGACAGGTTATGCGACTTTTGCCAACGGTGGATATCGTATTCAACCCCATTTTATTAGCCGTATTGAAGATGCTTATGGCAAAGTCATTTATCAAGCCAATCCTGAATATGCATGTATTCAATGTATCAATCAAAAGGACGAAGTTGAATCTGCAGATCCGACCACGCCGGATGATGAAGTGATTGAAGTCACCAATCAGGATAACAAGCCCGCTGAATCAAAAATTTCCGATACTGAAGCAGCAAACTATAAACAAGCTCAGCGGATTTTGAAGTCAAGTTCAGCCTTTGATATGGCGAACATCTTGCGTGACGTGATCCAACACGGTACAGGTCGTGCGGCTTTAAAAATTGGTCGCGGTGATTTAGGCGGTAAAACCGGTACAACCAATGATGCAAAAGACGCGTGGTTTGCTGGATTTAATGGAAAATTGGTCACTGTGGCTTGGGTCGGTTTTGACCAACCCTCTACTTTAGGTCGCCGTGAATATGGTGGTGTTGCAGCATTGCCTATTTGGTCAGATTTTATGGCGAAATCACTTAAAGGCACACCTGAAGCTTGGGTGCGTTTAGACACCCATGCCAAGAATCCAATCAACCGTAATTCGGCTAAAGCGACTCAAGGTCAACCTGAACAAGATCGTGCAGCAACGCCACCAATGGCTCAACCGCTGTATCGTCCTGCTCCTGTTGCACCGAAGCCGCAGGCTTCGCAAAATGATTTTGACGACCTTCCTGGGTCTACTGAAACCAATCTTGCACCGACTCGAACTGCGCCTCCGCCGATGCAGCCTAAACCACAAGGTGCAGAGCATAAAACGGACGCACTTGATCATCTCATCGATCAAGTTCAGTAAATACTGCATAAAAAAAGCCCTCAAACGAGTAATGCCAGTCAGTTAAGCAAATTTTAGTAAAATGTAGTAAAAATGAGTGTATGTAAATACGCTCATTTTTTTATGTCTTTATCTGAACATTTAGAATCCACTCTTGAACATTCTCTCCCATCA
>NZ_VPAN01000045.1:0-20071 GCF_013419225.1 Acinetobacter sp. YH12097
GCCTATTTAAGTGATGTGCTGAAAAGGCTGCCGACGCATAAAGCGACCCAAATAGAAGAATTACTGCCACATCGCTGGAAATCCAACTCAAATTAAAAAATAGGCATGGGGTTCAGCGGACGCTTACCAAAAAGACTTCTTTCATAGGGTGAGTTTTGCAAAAAGTATCTCTTTCATAGGGTTTGTTTCTCAAAATCATAAATGGAGTGATTTCATCCCTATTTTGGTACAGCTACGTAAAGAATTTCTTGTTTTACGGCACCACATTAAAAAGACCATTAAAACCACACTCAAACATAGTCATATCAAGGTTTACGCCGTTTTTAACGAATACCTATCTTGTATCACTACGTAAAACAAATATCAGGTTTTGTTAGGTTCAAACATGCCGTAATCTTGCCGCCCAAATTTCAGGTTTTTATCAGATTTGATAAGTTATGCGAGTTTTACGGTTAGCAAAATTTCTGTATCATTAACTTAATTATTTAAATAAGAGTAAAATTATGAAAAATATAATATTAATTTCAGTGTTGCCATTACTCATGATTGGTTGCGGAAATCCTAATAGTGAGCCTACCTATGGCGATTATGGATTACCTAAGAATTGTCGAGCACTTATACAAGCAAATATTGATGGATGGCGTTCTAAGCAATATACAGTTGAAGAAGCCATGAATTCTATCGAACGTAACTGTGGTGCTAATGGAAAAAATTGGAACAATTAAAAAGCACTATTAAGTGTTTTCCTATTGATGTGTTACATCTATTTTTTAGATTCTAAACTACGAAGTTGTTCAGATATTTGAGCTGTTGTTTTATTAAACTCAGGATAGGCCAGCATTAATTTCATCAAATTTTCTTGGGTGAACTTTGAGGGGTCGTTATACATATCTAACAGTTCTTTCTTATAAAGACTTTCTTTTGCTTTCAGTTCTTGTTCTTGTTTTAAAGCTTCTTTATTAGCTTGCGCTGCCTTTATTCGCTCCCCTAATAAAATGCCTTGCTGAAGGCCATTAAAGCTAGTTTGCCCAGTATTAGGCACCTTGATAGTGTAATCATAAGGTTCAATACTATGGCTATATGTGCTTATTAAAAAAATGGAAAGTAAAAGTATTCTTTTCATAAATATACCCCTTTATCATTAAATGTAAGATTAGCATATTAGTTTTAAGCTGTGACTAGCTCTATATCATTCGTATGTGGTTTCTAAAGAAGATTTATAGAAGAAAACCCCACATGTATTTGGCAACAGTGAGGGTTTATTGGCATCTACCTTTAATCAAAATAGACCCATCATTTTCATGCCTGCAACTTGACCAATTGCACCAGTTACACCATTCCACATATCGGCGCTGGCTTGACCTTTCGCCAACGCTGCGCCTGCCTGAGCTGCACCACTCTGCTGATACAGGTTAGAAATATTGCTGGCTGTTTGCATACCTGCGTTACCTGTGCCTGCTGCTGCGTTCTGACCCAATGATGTTAACCCAGCATAATTTTGGTAACGCTGATTAATCATTTGGTTTAGCAACTGTGGTCTAAATTGAGCTAAAGCGGCTTGAGTGTTGCCACCACGCAAACCACCAGTAGCAGATGCATTTTGCAAAATGGCATTTTCGCCTTGTTGCAAATAGGTCTGCATTTCAGAGCTGTTGTTAATATTATTAATCGCTGCTTGCTGGGCTGCTGCGCCATTGATACCAAGCAAGTTTTGTTGACCAGTCAAGCCACTAAGACCTGCATCCGCATAAGGCTTTAAGATTTTTTGAACTGCATCAAACTGGCGACGCTGTTCTTCTACACCCATTTCAGAGGCTTCGATCTGGGCGTTTGCTGCTGCATTTGCTGATTTTCTTTGTGCTCTGGATGACAAAGCACCACCAACCACACTAGCACCCACCATACCTACTGCGAGTTTTGTTCCTATTGCTGCTGCTGCAATTGGCATAAGCATTCTCCTGTTTTTAAAATTACTTTTTAGTGATTAATAGCCTCTTTTTAGCTATTCAAAATTTTTAGTAAATTAGCCTTAATAGACTGCTATTTTTCACCAAAAATTTATTCTTAATTTTACCATGCTATTATTTAAATTAATTTAATAATTCAATAATTTATGTAAGTTTTTACGTACAAATTAGACATGATTTTTATACGTTTTTAAACTGATATTTTCATCAGAAAATAGGGTTCTAATTTCAGGTTTTATCAGGTTCAAAGGTTAAGTTTTGTGAGGTTCAAATACTTACTATCACTTACTTTCAAATAACAGGTTTTGACAGGTTTTTTATACTGGAAAAATTGTCAGGTTTTGTCAGGTTCATATTTCTATTTTTTGGATGGATACCAAAATTATGACCGTATACCCCATGTCCGTACTTTTGATCATTTTATATACGTGGACTATGTTACTACATCAAAAAAATGCTGTTACCACATCAAAACTTGCATATCTGATTTCCTGTTACCACATCAAAACGATATGCCTTATGCGATGTTTCGGCCAAATAAAAAATATAACTTCATGTCGATATTCTTAGCGAGTTATCTCAGTCGGATTGATCAGGTATAAATAATTATTGAGAGCGTAAATCGTGGCATAAGACCATGTAAATTTAAGGCATTAAAAAGGCCCACTATTGTGAGCCTTTCTTTTGCGTCATATCTTCATTCAATTTTTCTTTAACCCATCCACTAAAATCATTGAGCTTATTGGCATGAGTCAATAGATCGGCATCGTGTGGATTCTCAGTATTAAAGCTAACTAACTTTTGTTTGCGCTTTTTCTCATAGCGAGTTTTGGGCGTGTCGTTAGGCTTGTTCATGCACTGGCCTTTTGTTTGGCAGCTTCCCATTCAGCTTCGTATGCTTTTGCTTCTTTAGCATGGTTGCGGTGGCGCTCTTCCGCTAAATATTCATACATTTCTAGGTGAGTAACCATTTCAGAAAAATGATACTGGCTGACTTCTTTTCCACTTTCTGCCAGCTTATTTAACTTCATTACTTCTCTTCTGATATGGCTAATTGCTGTACACATCCAGTTCATATCTGATTCAGCTAATGAAGCTAGGTCGTGCATGTCGCCAGCACCATAAGTTTTAGGCTTGTTTGTCATTGTGTACCCCTCAGTAGATTATTTATCCATATATATCGTATATACGATTATATAGCAAGGGGGCTTTCATATCTTATGGACTGGCCCAAAGCGGAGACCACTCCCAACCGCACGTATAAAAAAATTTCTGTTTTGTTAAAAAGTTAACTTCTTGTTAACTGCTACGGCGTTCTAAATGTCAGGTTTTGTCAGGTTGTGAACTTAGTATTACTTAGTATTTATGCAGTCCATAACCATAGGTTTTGATAGGTTCTGACTAACATTTACTAACAGGTGCAGCGTTTTAAATAACAGGTTTTGACAGGTTATCAATGTTAAGTTTTGACAAGTCCGAGCAGTAAACAGAAAGTAGTATTTTGTAGTAGTCCAGACCATAACATTTGATAACAGGTACGGCGTTTTGCATGTGAGGTTTAAAGGCTTTTCATGTCAAAGAAAATGTCAAAGGTTTTTCAATTTAATACAGATACTTGGGTCATAAATTCAAAAAATAATGTCAAAGAAAATGTCAGGTTTTGTCAGGTTCAAAGCGTTTGAGCTTCAACACCCCGGGCATCTTTGAATATTAGGTTTTATAAGGTTTTGTATTTTTGAAACTGAAGTTTTCTGAAGTAGGACGGCGCAAAATTGCGTTGGCTAACCTGAGTTTTCCGTAGTAGTGATGAACTACGAAACTTTCGTACAGTCACACAGTATGGGTATGGTCAAAATGACCACCCCTAAAAACCTAGACCGATAGTGAAATTCCGCTATCGCTATGCCCATGTTCAAAAGTGAGTTTTGCACGTGACTATCAGGTACTCACAAAGATAACCCCAACATTGGGGGCATCTCTTAATTGCATTTAAAGTGTAGTAGCGGATCGGGAACATTTACCCCATTGGGGGATATGCTCAAATTTGAGCGCATCTAAACAACCTAGCTACTTAATCAACCACTTGGACGGCTAAGTTAATTTAGGATTACGTTATCGTTTCGGTAATCACCGAAACCCATGCAAGTGACCAGCTCAAAGATAGTTAGTGAGTATCTTAAAGATACTCACAAAGGACAGGATTCTAAATCTGATCCTACCTGAGCCGCCAATAAGGGGAGCAGCTTTAAAAGTGCCTAGTGATGACATAATCAGTCACCTATTAGTCACTATGCTTTAATTGAATTCATAAGTTATTAATTTATATTAAAAATATAATTTGAATTACATTCTGTATCGGAAAGTAATAAAACGATTGAGCTCCTCATTTCACCTATGGATAGATCCATCCAAAGCACGATGTTCGAAAACATCGTGCTTTTTTGCATCGCTTTAGCGTGGGGTTGAGCCAAAAATGATTTTAAAGATTGTTCTCAGCACATCTTTTATTTTCATCCCATAAAAAGGATTGATTGCTGCTCTTTTTGAAGCTGCTTCAACTTTGACTTTGAGTGTTGCATAGTCTGGAAATTGTTGCTGTTGCGAGGATTTTTCGACCGCTGACAAAATATCAATTAAAAAAGCACGATTGATTTTTGAACTTAATGGAATGGATTGATACCACTGTTTTTCAAAGCGACGATCTAAAAAGATATCGGGAATTTCGGGGCTAGTGGCATAAAACATGGCTTTGGTGCGCATACATTTACTGCATTGACCACAATTTTTTGGTCGAGCCCTATAGTCCACACAAATCGACAGGGTTTGTAAATCTAAGTCAGATTGGCTTAAAAATGCGGTTTTTTGTGATCGCGTGACATCATCGTCGAGGGTGATTAAGACCCCAGATCGGTTCTTCATCAATCGGTTGGATGCCGTATTTGAGCCATAGGGATGAACGAATAATTGTTGATCTAAACGGTAATCGGCTGAAATTCGATATTGCTGGTAATGTTCAAAAATCGAAGCGCAGGAAAACAGCGAAAAGATATGTGTGACATGCGAACCTTTAGGGTTACAGCCATATTTACTGTACAGCGTGTAAGCATCGGTTTTTACCACGCGACTTTGCTTAAAAACTTGGCTTCTAAAGTCATGGGTCTGATCCATTAAGGCCTGAAATTTTTCATGGTCATCAAATTTATAATCCATTCCATGCACAGTGAGACAATCAGAGTCTTGCCCATTTTCAAGAAAAGCTTTGTATGTACTATATGTGGAGTCAATTCCACCGCTAAAAAAGCTTAAATTTTGAGTGGTTTGGTTTGCCGGTGGTGTTTGGATAATCGATGCAGCACTGAGCATGACTGGTTGATATAAATCAGGTAACCAAGCGGCCCAGACAGTTGAAACCTCCCGTGCGGAGTGGAGGGTTTGTATTGAAATAGGTCCTTCTATATGCAGCGGGATGCCAAGGCGCATGGCAATGGGTAAAAAGCCCCAAACGATAAAATCATAAGTTTCTAATTGCGGTAAGGATTCAAAGGGTAAAATATAGTGAATATTCCCGTATTCGCTGCTGGCGATGATTTGATTTTCCGCAGTGTTAATTTGACATTGAATTTTTAGCATTTTTTAAATTATTGAATCACATCACACAAGATCTTAATTTAATTTGATTGATTTTTATAGGGTTTCTTAATTGTTTTTGGGTTTAAGAAGCACCTAATACAAGATGCTTCTTGAATACGATCCGTGGTTAATTGGTGTTCAGACTACGGTGCCAAAGCAATAAGCCGATACACAATAAACCTACGCCCATACAAAAACCTAAAACACCGACCATCAAGCCAAAATGATCAGATAAATAACCAGCCGCTATAATTGGAATAATGGTGCCTAGATATCCGATAAACAAATAGGTCGAGATCACAGCAGCACGGTTTTGATTGTTGGTCATTTGATGAACTAAGCCAAATGCGCCTAAAAGCCCCAGACCATGCCCTACACCGACTAAAACATCGCTAATAAAAAATAATGTGCTCCAATGTTGGGTCATACATAGCGCAAGGAGTGCATAGCTCAGTATTAACACCATTAAGCCGGCATTGACACATTTTGCAGAAGGTATCGATTTCGCCATAAATTGCACAATTGCAGAAACCAGCAAGATACTCGCAATGGCACTACCACTGACCAAAGGGCCATGCCATGGGATTGCATCTTTGACGAAAGAGGGTGCGAGTGATGCAAATAAGCTGAAGGAGCCAAAGGCACAAAAGGCAGTGAGTCCGGCGATATAAAATCGTGAATGATCATGCTTTTCAGGCAATTCCAAATGTGGTGCCACTGAAAAAGGCTGTGGCTCAAAATTCGGGGTGCGAATAAAAAACAACCCAATTAGACATGCCAAACCCCCAAAGATCACAGGGATATAAGGGGTGACTAAAGGCTGTTCCGAAAATTGGGCAATCACCCCACCAATAAATGGGCCAAGACCAAAACCAATCACGGTAATGATTGAACTCAGCTGCGGTGCATTATTTTTATGCTGTTCAGGAATGGTATAGACCAAGCCAAGCATGGCTGAGGTGCTAATTAAACCCGAGGCAATCCCGATAATAAAGCGCCTGATAGATAACCACAGTGCATTACTGGCAAACACTGATAAGCTTAAACCTAAGATGATGCACGCCATACCGATTTGCAGGGTTCTTAAAAAACCAAAACTGTTACTGGTACGACCTAAAAACAGCAAAGTCGCTAGGCAACCAAACATGTAGGCAACAAAGATATAGGTGATATGACTCGGCAGCAGTCCCCAAAGTTGTTGATAAATGGGATACAGAGGACTAGCTAGCGCTGTACCAATAGTGCCCATACAGAGTGCAAGGCTCACCATGATAAACGGTCGCCAAGAGGGAGATGTGGTCATTTTAAAGTCGCAGAGGTACAGCCAATAGAGTCAATATTGTGCTGCATGAGGAAGAAGGAAATATGGCCTCAGTTTAATGCCGATTGTTTTCCATGGTCAAATCGCAGTTGTAACTTTATCCATAGCGTTTAAGCAGTTTTACAAATTCTTCCAGTTCTGCTTCATTGATTTCAACATCTTGAGGCAATACATGATGGCGTAAATGTGCTTCGATTAATTCATTCATTAATCCATTTACAGCACCTTTGATAGCCGCAACCTGTTGTAAAACCTCGATACACCCTGCTTCGGGTTGCTGTAAAGCCAGTTCAACCGCATTGACCTGACCTTGTAGACGTTTAACCCGATTTAAAATCTTTTTGTCCTGATGTAAATGACTCAACACTTTCTCCCGAAAATAAATATACTATGGGGGAGTATATTTAAACATAGAACCTAATGAAAACTTCCCCATCCATCCGAATTCATCATCATCAATTTGATGAAGGTAATCCACTCGCACAAAAACGGATCTTAATTGCCACCATTTTAACGGCAGTCATGATGTTGTTAGAAGTCATTGGCGGATGGATTTTTAATTCGATGGCATTATTGGCAGATGGCTGGCATATGAGTTCACATATGTTGGCATTAGGCTTGGCCTATTTTGCCTATCGTGCGGCACGCCACTATGCCCAAGACGCTCGTTTTAGCTTTGGGACTTGGAAAATTGAAATTTTGGCAGGCTATAGCAGCGCGATATTATTGATGGTTGTTGCTGCATTTATGGCTTTTCATTCGGTGGAACGCTTATTCAACCCGGTCCAAATTCATTATAACGAAGCAATCCCTATTGCGATTTTAGGTCTGGTGGTGAACTTGATCTGTGCTTGGTTATTGCATGATGACCATCACCATCACCATCACCATCACCATCACCATCACCATCATGAGCATAGCCATGAGGAGCAGCATGATCATCATCACGATCTCAATCAGAAAGCAGCCTTCATGCATGTGGTTGCTGATGCGGTGACTTCGGTGTTGGCCATTGTGGCCTTATTTGCCGGAAAATGGATGGGCTGGGGATTTTTAGATGCGCTATTGGGGATTGTTGGTGCAGTGCTTGTCGGTAAGTGGGCCATTGGCTTGATGAAAGAAACAGGACAAACATTACTGGATGCGGAAATGGATCACCCTGTCGTTGATGAGATTCGAGAAGTTTTAATGCAATTGCCTGTCGACGTCGATGTAACTGATTTACATGTGTGGAAAGTGGGTAAAGGTCAGTTCTCGTGTATTGTAGCTTTAGAAACCAGTCAGGCATTGAGTGCCGATGAAGTCCGCCAAGCGCTGTCGATTCATGAAGAAATTGTGCATGTCTCTGTTGAAATTAATTCACCTGATGCAGCGTAATATGTTCCACGTGAAACGGCATGTAGCTATTGCGTAATGAACTGAAAAAAGCCCAAGACTTTCACGCGTTAAGGCTTAGAATGCTGAATCAATTAAATGTTGAAGTTCGGTCTATGTTGAAAAAAATATGTGCGTTGGCGTTAAGTACCATCCTTTCGACTTTTGCTTTGGCAGATGCGGCACACGTTCAAAAGCTCTTGGCGCAAAAGCACCCCAGTTTAAAAATTGAGAATATTCAAAGTACAGAAATGCCAGGCATATATAGTGGCTTTGTTGAAGATCAAGTTTTGTATTTGAGTGAAAATGCGGATTATGTGATTGCAGGTTCTATGATCCGTTTAAAAGATCAAAAAAATCTGACCAAACAATTGATCCTCAGTCAGCAAAAAACTGAGTGGAATAAACTACCATTACAAGATGCGATTAAAACTGTCAGGGGGAATGGGAAGCGCCAAATCGCGATCTTTTCTGACCCAAATTGCCCTTATTGTAAGAAACTTGAAGTAGAACTGGCAAAACTCAATGATGTGACCATTTATACTTTTGTCACAGCGATAAAACCGCAGTCGTTGGCGCCATCGAAGCAGATTTTTTGTGAGTCAAACCCTGCTATGGCCTGGGATAATTTAATCAATAAGGGAATTCAACCGAAGTCAGCGAAAAGTTGTGCAAACCCGATTGATCGAAATTTAATATTAG
Organism: Acinetobacter sp. YH12097; assembly: GCF_013419225.1. NCBI lineage: Bacteria > Pseudomonadati > Pseudomonadota > Gammaproteobacteria > Moraxellales > Moraxellaceae > Acinetobacter > Acinetobacter sp. YH12097. The sequence goes on from NZ_VPAN01000045.1 coordinate 8,995, forward strand.
CTAAAAGCTTAAAACTAGGTGGTACACCGGGAATCGTCTTTGCCAACGGTTCGATCTTAACTGGTGCTTACCCTGCTGTTGAATTAGAATCGATGTTAAAAGAGATCAAATAATTTCAAGCTGTACGGTGAATAAAATATAAATAAAAAAATACCCGTCTACAGGCGGGTATTTTAATGGTGCTATAAAAATTAGACGCGGGTTTTTTTCGTTACAAGGTTATAGATAAACAACACGATGATCGCACCAATGACGGAAGCGATAAATCCTGCAGCAGAATTTTCTCCATACAGACCTAATAAACGTCCGCCATAGGTTGCAAGTAAGGAACCTGCTATCCCGAGAATGGTGGTCATGATGAAACCGGCTTTGTCATCTCCAGGATGGATCGCACGTGCAATTAAACCAGCAATAAAACCAACAACAATCGCAACAATGAGTGACCACATAGTAACTCTCCTTTTGTTATCATGTATTTGTTTTTTACGACATGTTTAATCTTTATCTTTAATCAAAACTGCGCTGAGCTATAGCCTAAACATGCAAAAAACTGTTGTTTTTTTGTTCAAAAAATAGCCCAAAAAATAAAAAAAAGTGGCCTTCGGCCACTCTTAAGTATCTGATCTTGCTTAGAGACCAATTTCGCCAATAAAAGGAATATGACGATATTTTTGATCATAGTCCAGACCATAACCCACGATAAATTTATCTTCAACTTCAAAACCTAAAAATTTTACATCGAGGTCAATTTCACGACGTGAAGGCTTGCTGACCAAAGTACAAAGCTCGATTGAGTTTGGATTACGCGTCTGTAAAATTTCTAAGACTTTGCTTAAGGTATTGCCTGAGTCAATAATATCTTCAACCACCAAGACATCTTTATCTTTAATGTCGCCGTCTAAATCTTTTAAGATTTTTACATCACGAGTAGATACTGTCCCACCGCCATAACTTGAAACGGTCATGAAATCGAGTTCATGCGGTTTTGAAATCGCGCGGCAAAGGTCAGCCATAAAAATAACGGAACCACGTAATAGACCGATTAACACCAACTCTTTGTCGCTGTTAGCATAGTGTGCATCAATTTTTGCGCCAAGCTCTTTCACTTTAGCTTGAATTTCTTCAGTGGAAATCAGTACGCTCATTTGAACAGACATGGGTAGATACCTAAAAAAGCAAATCAAAAAAATAAAAAAGGTGTTGACTTGCAACACCTCTAAAGATGAACCAATTTTAATACATCTGGCTCGCAGATGCATCTTTTTTGCCGTTGAAAATGTAATCAGTTTTTCTTGGAAGTGCTGTCACGCTTGAGTAAGCACAGACAAGCGACGGCAATCAGTCCAATTTTCAACGTTGTTTTTCCTCTCGGTCGAGCCGTTTTATGCTTTGACATAAGCACATTGTCCAAACACATAGGTGGCATGGATATTACGATCATCACCCATCAGCATGAGGGCAAATAAAGCATCTTCCAGATTTTTGGCACGTTGTTGACGTAGGGCTTGTAGCGCAGTGGCTTTTAAATCGAGCACCACAAAATCTGCTTCTTTGCCCAAATCAAAGTTTCCAAGTTTGTCCTGTAGGTCTAAGGCTTTTGCTCCACCTAAAGTGGCATGGTACAGCGCTTCAAATGCGGATAGTTTATCGCCTTGAAGTTGTTGAACTTTGTAGGCTTCATTGATGGTTTGTAGTTGGTTAAATGAGGTGCCTGCACCAATGTCTGTGCCTAAGCCGACTTTCACCTGTTTTTCCCATGTTTTCTTTAATGGAAATAAACCACTGCCTAAGAACAAATTCGAGGTTGGACAAAACGCAATGGCAGAGTTGGTCTGATGCATACAGTCCCATTCAGCATCTTCCAAATGCACACAGTGTGCAAACACGGAACGTGATCCGGTCAGACCATAATGATGATAAACGTCTAAATAGCCGTTTTGCTCAGGGAATAATGATTTGACCCACGCAATTTCATTTTTATTTTCACTCAAATGCGTATGTACATAAACATCAGGATACTCGGCTTTTAGCTCCCCTGCCCGTGCCAATTGTTCAGGCGTTGAGGTTGGGGCAAAGCGAGGCGTGATGGCATAAAGGTTACGGCCCTTGCCATGCCACTTTTCGATGAGTGCTTTGGAGTCGTTATAGCCACTCTCTGCAGTGTCACATAATGCTTCAGGTGCATGTCGATCCATCATCACTTTACCGGCAATTAAGCGCATCTGATGCTGTTCTGCAGCCTTAAATAAAGCATCGACCGATTGTGGATGAACGGTACAAAAAACCAAGGCTGTTGTGGTTCCGTTTTTGAGTAACTCGTTTACGAAGAACTGTGCAATTTGCTCTGCATAAGCCGGATCTTCAAATTGGATTTCGGTTGGGAAGGTATAAGTATCAAGCCATTCCAGCAGTTGTTCACCATAAGCCCCCATCATTTCCGTTTGTGGATAATGGATGTGGGTGTCGATGAAACCCGGAACAATCAATTGATCTGGATAATGCTGTACGTCAACCTGATCTGGGAGATGGTGTTGTCCCTCAGACCATGGACCGAACCATTGAATTTTTCCGGCTTGCGTAATCAGCAAACCATCTTCGAAATAGCGCACTTGGTCGTGAATTTCACGTGCTTGGGCAACTGTATTCTGAATATCTAGAAAGCGACCACGGATCGCTGTAGATGCGATAACAGAAGACATGACATACCTGCAGTTTAGAATTTTTTCGGTTGATTGTAGCCCAATTTGGTTCAAAATACCGTTAGAGTAATTGTGAAAATGTGTTCTAAAAAATAGAACAACTGTTTATGAGTGATTCTGTTTTTTTGTTCATTGTATTTGATTTGAATAATACAAAAGCATTGAGCTGTATACATTGCATCGATGAATGAATAAAGACCATGAGTCGCAACGCTTGCTATATTGATCTCAAGAGCGCCCTTTAAAAAACGATAATGAACCCTTTAGTGAACATGAGCTATTCAGACCAATTAAAGCATAACCTGCTTCAGCATCAAGGCATCATGCAGATTTTACATGCCCTGTATGCCATAGATACACAGGCTTATTTGGCTGCAGGCGTGGTTCGTAATTTGATTTGGTCACAGCGACATCAACAACTCTATGTACTGGAAGGCACAGAAGTGGATGTGATTTATTATGCGGAACATGATGATGGGACACAGGGTCAAAGAATTCAACAGCAGATACAGTTGAATTTTCCTCACATTCATTGGGATGTCACCAACCAAGCGACAGTACATCAGTGGTATCGTTTGGAAAATGGTGAGCCGATACAGGCGCTCAAGTCGATTGAGCATGCGCTATCTTTGTGGCCAGAAACTGCCACTGCCATCGCCGTTAAATTGGATGATCAACAACAAATACAGCTGATTGCTCCTTTGGGTTTAGATGATTTATTTGAGTTAAATGTCCGTTGGAACCCACGTTTAGTCAGTCAGGCGACTTTTTTGCAGCGTGTGCAGCAAAAACAATTTTTACAACGCTGGCCGAAACTCAAACTCTTGATGACGCCTGAAGCTTAGCTCATGGCTTTATTACAGAATAAAAAAGCCTTCTCGAAAGAAGGCTTTTAATCATCTAAGTGTTTTAAAGCATGGTTTCATTGTACTTCTTGCTGTGTCGGATCGATAACCACGCGGTGATGGTTAAGGTCACCACAATAAAGCCGAGTGAAATCCAAATTGGCATGTGGAACACATCAAGCAACAGCATCTTAGCGCCAATAAATACCAGGATAATGCCCAGACCATATGGTAAGTAATGCATTTTCGATGCAGCACCAGACAAAAGGAAGAACATGGCACGTAGACCCAAAATCGCCATCAAGTTTGCAGTCAGTACAATAAACGGGTCAGAGGTAACCGCAAAGATTGCTGGGATTGAGTCCACTGCAAAAATCACGTCCGATGCTTCAACCAAGATCAACACTAAAAAGAGCGGCGTTGCCCACAAGACACCATTTTGACGAACGAAGAATTTATCTTCATGCATTTGAGGGGTAATACGCATGTGTTTACGTAGCCACTTCAAAATTGCCATATCTTCGATATCTTTGTCGTCTTCGTCTGAACCCTTAAGGAATTTAAAGCCGGTATACACCAAGAACGCACCGAAGAAGTACAGCACCCAAGAGAATTCTTGAACGAACCATGCCCCAATAAAAATAAAGATGGTACGCAGCACAATTGCACCAAGGACACCGTAGAGTAACAGTTTACGCTGCAAAGCAGGTGGAATGGCAAAGGCAGCAAAGATCATGAGCCAGACAAAAACGTTATCAATTGCGAGTGATTTTTCGAGCAGATAACCAGCGAAATATTCCATGACTTTGGTGTTTGCAACAGCGACACCAGCGGTTTGCTGTAAGTAAAGCCACAGTGCACCACCGAATAAGGTAGCCACAGAGACCCATGCAATACTCCAATAGGCAGCGGTTTTGACTTTGATTTCTTGGCCTTTGTTATTTTTAAAGCCTAAAAAGTCGATGAGTAGCATGATGGTGACTAAACCGAAAAATGCCAGATATAGCCATAATGAGCCAATCGTTTCCATGTGTATTCTCCACATCTAACAACCAGCCATAAAAAAACCTCGACCAGTTGCCAGACGAAATAAAACGCCTGAGACAACATGATCAAGGTCTTGCCTACATCGTACTGTAATGATTTGCAGCAGCGATGCTCAGATACCGACTTTTTGCAAAGTGTAATGACGATATTCTGACACGTAAAACAAGGTTTACGTTTGGAGGAGGCTACTCCCCTTGTTCAAATTTTGTTTTGGACATTGTCCAAATATGCGGCAAAGCATGACAGTTTTTAGTTCAAAGTGCAATCGGCAATTTAAATCATTTAATGCGAGACAGGAGGATTAAAATCACCACGGTGTACCAACGCTAAAGCTAAAAGTGTGCCGATCACGGCGATGATTCCTCCGATCACGCCAATATAACTCAAACCGAAATGTATGCTGACCATGCTACCCAAGAGGGCACCACCGCCAATCCCGACGTTATACAGACCTGAATAAAGAGCCATGGCGACATCGGTGGCATCGGATGCGAGATGCAGCGTCTTTGACTGTAATGCGAGACTAAATCCAATGATACTCATGCCCCACAATAAGCACACCGCACTCACACCTGCAAAACTCAAAGAAACAGGAAACAACAGCAGCATCGATAAAGCCAGTGTGGCTGTACTCAAAGGAATCGCAACTTTGGGATATTTCCCACCAAATTTCCCAAAGAGATAAGAACCTAGAAAGCCTGCAGCACCAAAGATTAATAACAAGGCTGTGGTTTGCATGGAGCTAAATGCAGCAATGTTGAGCGAGAATGGTTCGATATAGCTATATGCGGTAAATTGCGCACTAATCACGATAATGGTTAATACAAAGACCATCATTAAGCTCGGACGGCGAATAAACTGTTTTAGGCTGCTCAGTGATCCAGAGTTCAAACTCGGCAGTATCGGCAGCGTTTTGGCTAAAATCAGGCAAACGATACTGGCGCCAATGCCAATCAGAGCAAAGGTATTTCGCCAACCATAGGCTTCTCCAACCATACGCCCAAACGGAATACCGAGAACCATCGCCAAAGCCGTGCCTGTGGCCAAAAGCCCCAAGGCTTGAAATTCTTTGCCTTTCGGTGCAACACGAACCGCCAGCGATGCAGTAATTGACCAAAAAAGTGCATGTGAGAAGGCAATGCCGATTCGACTGAGCAATAAAGTATTAAAGCTCCATGCGAAATACGACAGAATATGGCTGACAATAAACACCATAAATAAGCAAATCAGGAGTGAACGACGTTCAATATTTTTGGTCAATAACATGATCGGCAAAGAAATCGGCGCAACCACCCATGCATAGAGCGTAATCATGATACCGACATCGGTTGCGGCTAAGCTAAAGGTTTTGCCAATATCGCTGAGTAAAGCGACAGGTACAAATTCAGTGGTATTAAAAATAAATGCTGCGAAAGCCAAAGCAATCACAGCCGTCCAAGAGCCAGAAGAAGCCGTTTCGGAGGGAGAGGCAGACATGAGTGTCTTCAAATAAATAAAGTGGCTTATTTTACTATGCTCTATACACAAGCAGGAACCGATTTAAGCCCTGTGCATGCGGTTTAAATTAATACAAAAACAACAGAGTTGACCTGCATTACATGCCAATTTATAAAAAAATGGAGGAAATTTAAGATGTTTGTACAACAAGATGATGATCAAAAAAAAGGAGCTTTTTTTGTTGAGCAAGATGGGGACCGTTTGGCAGAGATGACTTACTCATGGGCAGGCGATGATAAATTTATTATTGATCATACCGATGTCAGTGACAGCTTGCGAGGACAAGGTGTTGGGCGACATCTCCTCGATGCAGCAGTGAATTTTGCTCGGGAAAAGAACGTGAAAATTATTCCGCTCTGCCCTTTTGCAAAATCTGTATTTGATAAAGATGAATCGATTCGTGATGTTCTACGCTAATACGCTAAATTGTATAGCGTGATGTGAATTAATCATTTGGATAAATAAAAACAGCCTGATCGTATTGCAATCAGGCTGTTTTATTTGAAATCTAGTTGTGAAGTTGAATTAAGATCGTGATTTATACAGCGATACAACCAAGCATGCTGCAGCAATCAGTAATACAAAGATGGCGATGATATAAAGGTCCATAATAAAAATATCCGGCAAATGTGATTTAATTGTTTTTTAATTAATGTGAAAGGTGTACGGATTTATTATCACCTACAGTTGAATATAGGTCGTTTAAGTTCTGTACCAATCACTTTCTCGTTTGTTACACGGTGTATTTTTTCATAAAAAGGAAGAAAAAACAGTGACTATGCAACATCAAGATAATGGTCAAAAAGGTGAATTTTTTCAGTTAAATGCTGAGGGTGTACGCCTTGCAGAAATGAGTTATCTATGGCGTGATGAACATACCATTGTGGCAAATCACACGTGGGTAGATGATTCCTTACGTGGGCAAGGGGTTGCTCGTGTACTATTGGATCATTTGGTGGAATTCGCTCGTGAGAAACACTTAATAATTATTCCAACCTGTTCTTATGTAGAGGTGATGTTTCGCCGAGACAAGACATTAGCCGATGTTCAAGCCTAAAAAAGCCCGCGATGCGGGCGTTTTATCAGTATGAAAATTTAAAAACTGCTTTGTGCTCAATTGAGCTTGAGTTTCAACACCGTTGATGGTGTTTTGACGATATGTGGCCACAATTGTAACAAAATCGAGCAGATCAATATTCCTAAAACCAAGCTTAAACACATGATATTTAATAAAGCAAAATCATTCAGCACAAAATAAATACTGCCAATGGTCATCATCATCAGTAAATAAATAAGATAGTGAGGAATCACGGTGCGCAGTGTTATTCCTAAAATAAATGAGCAAATAACGACATTAAAAAAATCTGAAACACCAAAATTATTCAGTATGATCAAGGCAGCAAAATATACACAAGTGATCGATAAAAAAATGAGTAAATTTTTAAGCATGGTCGGCCTCTTTATTCATCTTCAAATGGAAATAATTTCATTGTTTTAATATGTATAAGTTTAAAAAAATGAAGGTGATATCGGTATACGTGATCTTGGTTTTCTGTTGTAAGTTAAAAAGCACATTTGATTAAAAAATATACAAATATTTACTCATCCTGTAGAACTTTCTACGTTAAAATCGTGCAAATACTTTAAGAATAAACACAATGATACAACTCTGTTATGCCAGTACACGTGTAGAACAACAATTTGATTTAATACAAGATTTAAGTGATATTTTGGTGAGAGCCCGCAGCTTCAATACCGAACAGCGTATTTTTGGCGTGCTGTACTATGCCGAAGGCCGGTTCTTCCAATGCTTGCAAGGTGAGCAAGCGGCTCTCGAACAGCTTTTTCAGCATATTGCGAAAGATACTCGCCATCGGGATATTGTGCGTTATCCTGATCAAAATATTGATCAAATCGATTTTTCAAAATGGTCGATGAAATATGTCAACCGACATAGTGAAATTGCTAGTTTGTTTCAGCGCTTTGGACATTCAAGCTTTCAACCCGACGTGCTCAATCTAGAACAAATTCAGGCGTTTTTAACGACATTGTTAAGATTAGAGAATGTTGAACAGCCGGTTAAGCTGGATTTAGGCTATAAAAATCGAGGCTATCAGCATTATTTTTAAGCTGAGTGTGAATAAAAAAAAAGCCCGCGCAGCGGGCTTTTTTTATTTTATCTAGTGGGTTTAGGCTTTTAATGCACTGATCAACTTCTGATGTAAACCACCAAAACCGCCATTCGACATAATCACTACAGCATCGCCCTCGCCTGCCTCGCTTACGATGGTTTGGATGATGTCATCCAGTGAACGTGCCACGACAGCTTTATTCGCAGCAGCTTCAATCACGGGTTGTAGATCCCAATCCAAACCTTCAGGTTGATACCAAATCACTTCATCCGCTAAGCGTGCAGAATGTGCAAGGCCATCTTTATGGCTACCCATGCGCATGGTATTAGAACGTGGCTCGATCACCGCCCAAAGCTTACGTTGACCCAGACGCTTACGCGCACCTTCTAACGTGGTATCAATCGCCGTTGGGTGATGTGCAAAGTCATCATACACTTCAACGCCACGTACTGTGCCCAAAAGCTCCATACGACGTTTTACACCACCAAAGTTTGAAAGCGCTTCACACGCTGTTTCAATCGAAACACCGACATGTTCAGCTGCAGCAATGGTTGCCAAAGCATTGGCTACACTGTGTTGCCCAGTCATATTCCATTTGACTTCGCCTTTCACGACACCATGTTGCAGTACTTTGAAATGTGAACCATCAGCAGACAATTGCTCTGCATACAGCTCAGATTTGTCATTGGTATCTAAAGATGTACGCACTACAGGTGTCCAGCAGCCCATTTCCAAGACTTCATCAATATTTGTCTCTGTGATGGGCGCAATGATACGGCCTTCACTTGGAATAGTACGAACCAGATGATGGAATTGCTTTTGAATCGCCGCCAAGTCATCGAAGATATCGGCATGGTCAAATTCAAGGTTATTTAAAATTGCTGTTTTAGGATGGTAATGCACAAACTTAGAACGTTTATCGAAGAATGCGGAATCGTATTCATCGGCTTCTACACAGAAATATTGACCACCGCCTAAACGTGCACTTTCACTAAAGCCTAAAGGTACGCCGCCAATCAAGAAGCCTGGATTTAAACCTGCTTGATCGAGCACCCACGCCAGCATGGTTGTGGTTGTGGTTTTACCATGTGTGCCTGCAACACCTAACACATGTTTGCCTTGTAGGACGTGGTCTGCCAGGAACTGTGGGCCAGAAATATAAGGCAGGCCTTCGTTCAACATGTATTCCACAGCATCAATACCACGTTTCATAGCATTGCCGACAATCACGAGATCTGGATGTGGTTGAAGATGGCTACGGTCATAGCCTTGCATTAAGGTAATGCCTGCATTTTCCAATTGGGTAGACATTGGTGGGTAAACGTTTTGGTCTGAACCCGTGACCTTATGTCCTAAATCGCGCGCCAAGAGCGCCAATGAACCCATAAAGGTGCCACAAATACCCAAGATATGCAGATGCATTCGTTCTAACTCCACTGCTTTTACCGACACATCACTTTGTTATTGTGGTGTTGTCATTATAGATTTGGTTGAAAAAGTTAATTTCATTTGAGAGCAACCATAGCAAGGGTCTTAGCGAAAAGATAGATTTTTTTGTATGAGATCGTACAAAAAGATTGAGCTCGTAACTGATCAAATGTGTGTGATTTTCTTAATGATAAAAACACGGAAAATAGGCGCGAAATTGTGATGAAAAACGTACAATAAGCGCAATTTTTTGCGATCTTGATTGCTTATGTCACTTGCCCTGTTTTTATTGATTATTTCCAACTGTTTTATGACTTTGGCCTGGTATGGGCATTTGAAGTTTTTACATGATGCGCCGCTTTGGCAAGCGATTTTATTTGGATGGGCGATCGCGTTACTCGAATATAGTTTTATGATCCCAGCAACGCGATTGTTGGCCAAACATGGGTGGTCTTTGGGTCAAATGAAAATCACACAAGAAGTCGTGACGCTATTGGTCTTCGTTCCATTTATGATTTTCCTTTTTAAACAGCCCTTTAAATTGGACTATTTGTGGGCAGGTTTATGCCTTTTTGGGTGTGTCTATTTCGTGTTTCGCAGTGCTTAACTGATCCGATGCCGCATGGGTCCGATCATTTAAGTGAGGCGTGTTTGCAGGCATTTTTGAGGACTTTACTAAACTCACGGTCTCTTGGAGTGGGATCTTCATAGTCAAAGGCATAATCACTCTCACTGGTCAGTACAGTCATTTGACCGTCTGTTTCAAAGTTCATGAGTGCAAAAACATAGCTACACGATATTCTGAAATTGAATACATTTTATCACGGCCATCATCTGCTTTGTAATAGCCTGTCATCTTGACCGACTCACGTTCATCAATGATCGATTTGCCAGTGACTAAAAATTTTTCGTGGATGTAGTCATTACTCTTAATCTGGCTGTTATAGCCTTTTTGTTTCTGTAAGAGGTTAAATTCTATTTCAAATTGGCTGGTATTGAGTTGAACCAGTTGGGCAAAACTCTGAGAGCTTAAGGCTAAAGTGAGCAGGATGAAGATCTGTTTCATCTTTAAAGTGTCTTATAAATATTGATTTAATAAAAGTTTTTATAAAATTGAAAAAAATAAAAATAATTTTATAAAAATATTATGGAGTTTTCTCTTTAAAGACAACCGTTAAATTTTATCAAATGGAGCGTAAAACTCTGTCCTTCAGGTCAGAGATATAAGCGACACGACATGAAGTGTCGTTTGATTTAACTAAGGACTATTTTCCTTGAGTTTTGATTGTTAATATAAGTACTTGAAAACCCTTAAATTACGTATAAAAGACAAACATTGCAAGGTGTTAGACCAACTAGCATCAGAAGTGAACTTCGTCTGGAATTATGTCAATGATTTAGGGTTTAGGCATTTGAAGCGGAAAGGTGA
>NZ_VPAN01000046.1:0-20024 GCF_013419225.1 Acinetobacter sp. YH12097
AAGTAACTTGGACCAGTGTTGATCATTTAGCATTGTTCGAGGCATAGCGAGTGTAAAATTGGGTTTGGCGATTTAATTTTACTATCTCGCTATTTTTTTAATCAACAAATGTCAACAGACCCTAATTAACAAAATTAATAGCGAATACATTCAAAACCTTCCATTAGACAGTGCCATTGAAAACATTCCCAGAGAACAACCCATCAGTTCATTTAGCCCAAAACAAATGAGTGATTTTGAAAGCTTATTCCACACCGAATACAATTATTTTATCACTGTCGAATGTGAAAACATTCTTAGCAAAGAAACTATAGAAGTAGATGAAGATAACATCTTAACTATTAAGCAATCGCCTTCTGCATATCGTATAAAAAACCTGAGCTTCAACTATACTTCTGCCCTCATTTTTATTGGGACGTACTATCACGACGACGTACAAGCTTTGGTCAAGGAAAACTTTAAGCCAGCAAAAATTAATACGTTGTATTTTAGCTTCTCATTCTTTGCTTTAGTCATACTCGTTTATGTGTTTTTCTGGATAGATCTACCTAATAAACTTTTACTCATGGTAGTTATTGGCCTTGGCTTTTGCTGCTTAACGTATATGTATGAATCTTTAAAAGCATTACTTCCAAAGCAACAGAAAAAGAAAATGGAAGAAACTCACTTTCATATTGCGGGATATTTAGCAGCTCATCTACAGGATTTTGTCGATGCAAAATTTAAATTAGATGAAAAAACAAATTAAAAGCAGCCACTTTTTAACCAATAATGACAACTACGAAAGTTAAAGATTTACGTGAGTTGAAACCTTGTGCCATTGGACTGATGACTCACGGTGCTAAACTGCCCGTCATTGAAGCACTTGACGAATCATTGAATTATCGCCATTTTTAAATGCTCTAATTCTTTGCTGAAGTGCAGACCAATATTTTTCAGATTTTATAAAGACGGAACACTCTCATGGCGAATAAATTCGAATTCAACATTCGTGTATATATTGAAGATACAGATGCAGGTGGCATTGTTTACCACGCAAATCATATTCGCTTTATGGAACGTACCCGCACAGAATGGCTACGCGCTTCAGGTGTAGACCATTATTGGCATCAAAAAGATTACAACTTTGTCGTTCATAAAATTAATGTGAAATATTCACGCCCTATATTAATGGATGACCTGATTACTGTTACAGCAAGTGTAGTTTCGTGTAAGGCTACGTCATTTGTGTTGCAACAAAATATTTATCGTGGTGATATTATGCTGGCATCAGGTGAGGTAGAATTGGCATGTATCAGTGCAGAGATGAAACCCCGTCGCCTTCCTGATGAAATACGTGAACTGATTCTGAAAGAATTGGAACAAGATTAAAAAAATTATTTGGCACATGTAGTAACTATGGCAACTCAACTAGAATCAACACTTAAAGTTTCAGACCTCATCTTACAAGCAAGTCCTGTCGTACAACTGGTAATGCTCCTGCTGCTCTTAGCTTCGTTATTCAGTTGGTATCTGATTGCCAAGTTACACATGAGTTATAAAAAAGCGCAGGCTGACGATGAACATTTCCAAAAAATCTTTTGGTCTGGCGCCGAACTCAACACTTTATACAACAATGCTCAGCTCAACTCGAAACGTGTTGGCCTTGAAGATGTTTTCTATCAAGGTTTAGGCGAGTTTTTCAAACTTAAAAAGCGTAATGCCAGCGCAGAACAATCCATTGAAGGTACAGAACGTATTCTTCGTGTGGGTTTAAGCCGTGACCAAGGACATTTAGAAAATGGTTTAGGCGCGCTTGCGAGTATTGGATCGGTTGCACCCTATGTTGGTTTATTCGGTACCGTTTGGGGCATTATGAACGCTTTTATTGGTTTGGCAGATGTTGACCAAGTCACCCTTGCTACGGTTGCTCCTGGTATTGCAGAAGCATTGATTGCAACGGCCATTGGTCTTTTTGCGGCAATTCCTGCTGTACTTGCATTTAACCATTTCACAGCCAAAGGTGAAGCCGTTTATAACGATCGTGCGCTTTTTGCCGAAGAAATGGTTGCGTTATTACAACGCCAGTCTGTAGGTTCAACTCAGGACAATGACTAATGGCTATTCAACGTTCTGGACGCTTTGAGCGCATCAAAAAACCATTAAAAAGTGACATGAACGTCGTACCTTATATTGATGTCATGTTAGTTCTTTTGGTGATTTTCATGGTCACTGCACCCATGATTACCACAGGTGTCAAAGTCGATTTACCACAGGCAAATGGCACGCCTATGCAAGCGGAAGATCGCCCTGCGATTGTTACACTTGAGGCGGATGGAACGATCAAACTCGAAGATAAAAATCATCAGAATGATGTACTCACACTTGATGAACTAAAATCTGTTTTAACTGCTTCACAAAATGAAGCGAACGAACAGAAAAAGCAAATGAGTGTCCTGATTAACGGCAGTGAATCTCGTCCTTATGGTGAAGTCATGAAACTCATGTCTGCCCTTCAAGATGCAGGTTTAACACAAGTAGGTTTACTGACTGAGCCATTAAAATAATTTATGAAAGATTTCAACAAGCCGCCTTTTAAACAAAAAGCCGTTGCGATTGGTTTCACACTAGGTGTGCATATCGTCGCTGTGGTTGGCTTACTTTATCTTGGCATGAGTAAACCACCTGAGCCCCCTAAAAAAATAACCACTGTTTTGGTAAAACCGGAAGATTTAAAACCTGTAACACGTGAAGTCACTGAGTTTGATGAAACCGCGCATGAAAATGTAGCTGAACAAATCACGCAAACAGCAGAACCTAGCGTTGAACCGGCACCCGAGATTCCAACGGCTGCACCACCTAAGCCAGCAGAACCACCTAAGGCAGATCCACAGATTGCTGCTCAACAGGCACTCGCTGCGGCAAAAGCACAGCAGCTTGCTGAACAAAAAGCTGCGGACAATGCAAAACGTGCTCAAGAACAAGCTAAAGCGGCTGAAGCTGCAAAACTAAAAGCACAACAAGAAGCCAAAGCGGATGCAGCTAAGGCAAAAGCAGATGCTACGGCGAAAGCCAATGCTGAAGCAGCAAAACGTAAAGCTGATGCTGATGCCAAAGCCAAGGCTGAAAAAATCCATGCCGATGCTTTAAGAAAAGCAGAAGCTGACAAAGCCAAAGCTGCAGCAACGGCAAAAGCCAATGCAGATGCAAAAGCCAAGGCCAATGCGGATGCTGCAAAACGTAAAGCAGATGCAGACGCGAAAGCTAAAGCCAATGCGGAAGCTGCAAAACGTAAAGCTGATGCTGATGCCAAAGCTAAAGCCAATGCAGAAGCTGCAAAACGTAAAGCTGATGCTGATGCGAAAGCCAAGGCCAATGCAGATGCGGCAAAACGTAAAGCAGATGCTGATGCAAAAGCTAAGGCCAATGCAGAAGCTGCAAAACGTAAAGCAGACGCCGATGCAAAAGCCAAGGCCGATGCAAAGACTAAAGCCGATGCCGAAGCACGCGAACGTGCAGCCGAAGAAGCCAAAGCTTCATCTGCAAAAAAAGCAGCTGAAGAAGCTGCACAGAAAAAAGCTGAAGCGAAGAAAATTGCTTCAACAGCAAAACGTGATTTTGAAAATAGGATTAAGCGTGCGTGGGATACACCTTCAGACTCTGCGGGTAAAACGGCGTCTGCTCGCGTTACCCTTACGGAAAGTGGTTCAGTTCGGTCAGTGATTGTGAACTCTAGTGATCCTGATATGAAAGCCAGTATTGAGGCTGCTGTTCGAGCTGCTGCACCATACCCAATGCCGAGTGACCCAGATGCAAAACGTGAAGCTCAAAGTTTTACGTCCACCTTCAAGTCATCACGTTAATTTTTAAATCCCTGCAAACCTTGTGGGGATTTTTCATTTACTTATATACTGAATTATATAACATGAAAACATTATTATTATTTTCGACACTAACACTCCTAGGCTCTCAATCATTCGCCGAAAATCGTTCAATTTACATCCCATCTTCGACCATGCCTGACCATATTCCACCTGAACAATTTAATGCTTTGCTGATGGATCATGCTAAAACAACTCAACCTGAGAAATCAGTACAGGACGTAAAAAAGCCTCTTAAACCCATTTCACATGCTCTAAATGAAGAAGATGCAAAGAAAAAAACGGAAGCCAAGAAAATCGCTTCAACAGCTAAACGTGATTTTGAACATAAAATCAAACGTGCTTGGGATACACCACCTGGCTCTAGCGGTAAAACGGCCATTGCTCGCGTGATTTTATCTGAAACAGGTGCTGTCCAAGCTGTCATCGTAAGCTCCAGTGATCCTGATATGAAAGCCAGTATTGAGGCTGCAGTTCGTGCTGCTGCACCATATCCGATGCCTAGCGACCCAGATGCTAGACGTGAAGCACAAAGTTTTACCTCTACATTTAGATCTTCAAATTAAGTTTGATAAATCCGTGCATTGCTTGCGGGGATTTTTTTGTGGTTAAGCAATGAATCACCCCATACCCATTTTTTCTTATCTTCAATAGATCAAGTTTCATCGCTGGTATGATGTTTATTTTTAAGCTTCTACATCCATCCCCCCAGTTCCACCCTTTCCTAAAATGAATACTCAATCGATTGTACCTGTGTGTTTCAATACTTGAGCTTTTATAAAGCTCTAGCCCCGACTAATTGATCCATTCTTGTCTTCGTTCTATATAACGCCGTGTATGTGGGACTCAGCAACATCAAGTATTACTAAAATTTTCTAAACACTTGATTCAAAAATAGAATCTTATAACTAAAGAATTATCATTTTCATTCCAAAATGTGATGTTGTGTTCATGATTTTTAAGCTAGACTTGACGAAACTCGGATAAAATCTCTGCATTTTTCACAGTGTTATAACAGTTCAGTCATATTTTCATGCTTTTAATATCCCAAAATCATGCCATTATGTGACACAACCAAATACAGACAATAACTCACATTTTTAGAGTAATTAGCGAATGATGGAAATGACGCGTAAACATCTTCTTTGCTTAGCCGTATTCACTGCTTTGAGCCCAGTTTTAGTGACTCAAACGCATGCGCAGCTTCACCTCGAAATCACTAAAGCTCCTGAAGAAGCACCTAAAATTGCGATCGTGCCTTTTAGTAATGACTCAAATATTTATCCAGTGGTTGAAAATGACTTGAACCGCTCAGGTAAATTTACCAGTGCCTCTAAAAACTTACCTGCAACTGCAACAATAAATTCACCTAATGCAGAAGCATGGAAAGCTGCGGGCGTACCCTATGTCGTGACAGGCACATCAAAAACAACGGCTGATGGCTCTTATGAAATTCACTACCAACTGTATGATGTTGAAAAAAAACAATACCTGTTAAATGAACTACTCACTGTACCTGCTTCACGTTATCGTCAAGCAGCGCATATGATCAGTGATGCAATCTATCAAGCTTTAACGGGTATTCCAGGTGACTTCAGCGGCCGTATTGCCTATGTATTGCGTAATGCAGCAACACCAGATCAGCGCTATACCCTACAAATTGCAGATACGGATGGTGAACAACCCCGTACCATTTTGACTTCACGTGATCCAATCCTGTCCCCTGCGTGGACGCCTGATGCGAAAAAGCTAGCCTATGTTTCTTTTGAAACCAAACGCCCTGCAATTTACATTCAAGACTTAGCAACTGGTAGCCGTGAAAAAGTTGCAAGTTTCCGTGGTTTAAATGGTGCTCCAAGCTTCTCGCCCGATGGTAAAAGCATGTTGTTCACTGCATCTATGCATGGCAACCCTGAAATTTACCAAATGGATTTACAAAGTCGTCAGCTAAAACGGATGACCAATGACACAGCGATTGATACAGAAGCACGTTATGCCCCTGACGGTAAATCATTTATTTTTACCTCTGACCGTGGTGGCTCTCCACAAATTTACACCTACAACTTAAGTACTGAAAGCGTAAAACGTTTGACTTTCCGTGGCGTTTTCAATGCCCGTGGCACTTTAAGTGCTGATGGTAAAAAATTAGCTTTGGTGCATCGTCCTAGCGGTAGTAACTATAAAGTTGCGGTTCAAGACATTGGTTCTGGTGTAACCAATATTTTAACACCAACAAGTTTAGATGAATCCCCAAGCTTCTCTCCAAATGGTCAAATGGTGGTGTATGCAACACGTGAAGCAAACCGTGGTTTGCTCTCGATCATGTCTTTAGATGGTCGTTTCCGCATGAACTTACCAAGTGAACAAGGTGAAGTTCGTGAACCAGCTTGGGCACCGAAATAAACACTGCATGATTTATTCAACAATAACTTTTTAATGAAACATCATAAATAACCGTCATGGAGATCAATATGAAAGCGATAAAACTGATTGCATTACCTGTTTTAGCTACAGCATTAGTAATGACTGGTTGTGCCAGCCGTAAACCTGCAGCAGACGTACAAGCAGGACAAAACCCAAATAGCTCAACCACTGTAAACACTTCTGGTTTAAGTGAAGATGCAGCACTCAATGCACAAAACCTAGCGGGTGCATCATCGAAAGGTGTAACTGAAGCGAATAAAGCATTTTTAGCGAAGCGCGTAGTACACTTTGACTACGACAGTACAGAGCTTAGCAATGAAGACTTACAAACCCTTCAAGCTCATGCACAGTTTCTTGTTGCTAATGCAAACTCACGCGTGGCTTTAACAGGTCATACCGATGAACGTGGTACTCGTGAATACAACATGGCGCTTGGTGAGCGTCGTGCCAAAGCTGTTGAAAGCTTTCTGATTACAACAGGCGTAAGTCCAAATCAGCTTGAAGCAGTTAGTTATGGTAAAGAAATGCCAATCAATGCGGGTCATGATGAAAATGCATGGAAAGAAAACCGCCGCGTAGAAATTAACTACGAAGCTGTTCCTCCGCTACTTAAATAAGACTTGAATAAGACTTGAATAAAACTGAGCTAAAAAAGCACTCATTAATGAGTGCTTTTTTGATTTAACCTGTATCATTTAATTTATATCGTGTCATTTGCACCGTTCTATTCAACGTTCTTTGCTTTAACTCAATTTAGCCCTTTAACTCAGGATAAATTCGATTAGCGGCTTTAGAACTTAAGAAAATATCCAATTAAAAATGCAAATGAACGACTTTTAAAACGATATCCTTAGCTTTACTAACTAGAAAATTAGCTTAACAATCCAAATCATTACGCTTCTGCTTCTGGATGTTCAGCATTTTCTTTTTCTGTTTGCATCGACTCAATGAGATCATGTTTATTGAACTTTTTATACTCTGCTTTTGCTTCGTAACTGCTCCATGCAGCTTTAACGGTATCCGCAGAAATATCGTCTAAATTCAATCCCTCAGTTGCAGTCGGAGTCGCATCAAATTTTTGTGTGGTCATTGTTGTGCTCCCTGTCTTTCGATTTATACATTAGATTCAACATAGCATGTTATTCAGGACTTGCAAGGGTAAAATCACGACAAATAGTCTAGTTTAATTTTTCTTTTCCTTCGTTCTCATCTAAAATGTTGCACAATCACATTTTTATCATTTTTGATAAATTAATATTTGGAGTTTTCCGGTTATGTCAAATCTCACCCTTTCCCAATTTCTACAACAACAAAGTGGTAATCTTACTCCTGCATTAGCACAAGTTATTGAAACAATTGGTAATACATGCAAAGACATTGACCTTCTATTACAAAAAGGTGCTTTGGCTGGTGTATTGGGTAGCGCGCAACACGAAAACGTTCAAGGTGAAGAACAAAAGAAACTTGATGTCATTTCAAATGATTACCTCATCGATGCATTGAAAATTCATCCACATGTCGGTGGTTTGGCTTCTGAAGAATTAGATGAATTCACTCCAGCTCAAGAAAATGGCGATTATCTTGTCTTGTTTGACCCATTAGATGGTTCAAGCAACATCGATATCAATATGTGTGTGGGCACAATTTTCTCAATTCTTCCTGCAAAAAATGCGGTAACGCAAGCTGAAGATTTCATGCAAGCGGGTGTTAACCAAGCGGCTGCAGGTTATGTACTGTATGGCCCATCAACAATGATGGCTCTAACTGTCGGTGCTGGCGTAGTCTTCTTTACTTTTGATCCAGAAAGCAAAGAATTCTTATTAACTAAAGATGCGATTGCGGTTGCAGCAGACACTAAAGAATATGCAATTAATGCATCAAACCAACGTCACTGGGAAGAACCTGTAAAACGTTATATCGACGAACTTCTTGCAGGTAAAACTGGCCCGCGTGAAAAAGACTTCAATATGCGTTGGGTCGCATGTATGGTGGGTGATATTCATCGTATTCTTTGCCGTAGCGGTATCTTCATGTATCCATACGACTTCAAAGATCCGAAAAAAGCAGGCCGTCTACGTTTAATGTACGAAGCAAACCCAATGAGTATGTTGATGGAACAAGCTGGCGGTGCTTCTACAACAGGCCGTGTCCGCATTCTAGACATCCAACCAACAGAACTTCATCAACGTGTTCCTGTGATTATTGGTTCTAAAAACGAAGTTGACCTAGTTACGTCATACCATAATTAATTTCTTATAACGAAAGTCAGTATTTTTGCTGACTTTCGTGGATATCTCCCTCATGGCTCTGATTTATCTCGAATCAAAAGACAACCCGAAAATTAAGCACCTCCGTGGCTTAATCGAACAAAATGCCTACCGTAAAAAACAAGGTCAAACTGTTTTGGAAGGCACACACTTGGTGTTGTCATGGTTAGACTCAAAACGTCCAATCAAATCGATTTTCACCACTGAACAAGCAATTAATCATGCCGACTTCGACCGCATTGCGGAACAATATCAAGGTGCGGTGTTCATTCTAAGTGAATCTTTATACAAAGATATCAGTACACTTGGAACATCTATTGCTTGTTTAGCAATTGTGGATTTACCAAGTTCAAGTGAAGCACTTAACTTCAGTGAAGACACCTTAATTTTAGACAACATTCAAGACCCAGGTAATGTTGGCACCCTACTCCGTTCTGCTGCCGCTGCAGGTATTGAGCAAGTTGTTTGTACCAAAGGCTCTGCATCGCTCTGGTCACCGCGTGTATTACGCGCAGGTATGGGCGCACATTTTTCATTAAATACCTTTGAAAATATTGCCCTTGAAGATATTTTGACGAAATTCAAAATTCCAGTGTATGCAACAAGCTCACATCAGTCTGAAAACCTATATAGCAAAAATTTGCGCAAACAATGTGTGTGGATTTTAGGCAATGAGGGTCAAGGTGTTTCTGAGTATGCATTACAACATGCAGAAGCCGTTGCGATTCCTCAACCGGGTGGTCAAGAATCGTTAAACGTAGCCATTGCTGGCTCGATCTGTTTTTTTGAAATGGTACGTCAGCGTCAGTAAAATCGTTATTTTATTGTATTTAGCGCTTAAGCCTGAAAAAAATAGATTACACTAGAAAAAATAATAATTCTTTTTGTCAACCTAACCATTATTTCCATCGTTATTTGTATATGAATATGGAAATAATGGTGGGTATCCAATGACAGGATTTTCCATCTCTATGGATTTAGCACCCAAAAAGTCCGAGACGCAAGACAGCAGTGTTTTAAAAAGCACGGCTGAGTCTCGCCTGAAAAACTTCATGAATGAAGTGACGGGGCGTGCTTTAGTAATGATGGAAAGTGCAACGCACGGTCAACATGGCATTGCCATGGACTTGGTGCAAGAAGCCTTTATTTCCTTACATAAAGCTTATGCTGAAAAGTCCACAGAGGAATGGTATCCCCTGTTTTACACCATTTTAAATAACAAGCTGCAAGACTGGCGTCGAAAAGAAGCACGTCGTTCGCAGCCGTTTTCCTTATTTAGAAAAGTCAGCCTAGATGACGACGATGTCGAGATACAGGATGTGGTAGATGAATCTACACCAAACCCTTTCGACTTTCTGGATCAGGCTGTCACTGCAGAAGAAATACAAGATGCTATCGCAGAACTTCCAGTCCGCCAGCAACAAGCATTTATGTTGCGAGCTTGGGAAGGCTTTGATACGCATACAACTGCAGAAATTATGAATTGTTCCGAAGGCAGTGTGAAAACACATTACCACCGTGCCATTCAAGGTTTACGTACCGCTTTGGCACATTTGAATCCACATATGGGAGGATCATCCGAATGAAACAAGATGATTTCTTAAAGCAAGTAACTTCCAAACTTGATGGACTCGCACAGCACCATAAAGACAAAGCAACTGTCATGAATAACGTGCTTGAAGATATTCATCAGCGCGAAACTTCACGTTATGGTTTCTGGAAAATGTCTGGCTTTGCACTTGCAGCAGCAATTGCAGGTTTTGTCATTTTACCAAATGCGACTGTACTGGATGACAAACCACAAAATCAGGTGATTTCAACCCCTAAGCTCTCCCCTCAAATGGTGGAAGATCTTGAAATGTTGATGGTTCTGGGTGAGGACAAAGTTCCACATGGCAGCTAAAAAATTAGCAATTGCATTCTGTGCTTTTAGTTTTTTGCAAACCAGTTTTGCTGGCTTTGATCGCTTTTGGATATTTTCAAAAGATGCAGATACCCAAGTCAATGAAACTTGGGATTCGCTATCTGAAGCAGAACAACAGGCTTTAATTAAAAAGTACCAGGCACTCAAAGAGATTCCTGCAGATCAACGTGTCAGCTTGCAACAGCGCATGGATTGGTTCACCCAACTTCCAGACAGTGAAAAGCAGCGTATGCGCGAAACGTGGCAAAAAATGAGTACTTTAGAACGTAAAGAACTCGCGACACGTATGCAAAAAGCTAGTCCTGATGAACGACCTGCTATTCGCGATGAATATATCAATAAATACTTACAACCTATCGCTGTCGTTCACTAATCAAAAACAACAGTGTTGTGAAAATCAAATCAATTGCATGAGTTAAGTCATAAAAAAAAGCCTCTTATCGAGGCTTTTTTTATTGTCTTACTTGCTCAACCGACGCTGACGATACACACTTAAACCAATCAGTGCCAACAGTCCAAATACTCCCATTGAGCCACCGCCGCTAGAAGAAGAGTTGGTGTTTTTCGCGGTATTCTTAAGAGTCAGAATTGCATTGCTTGATGCAATGCCATCACTATCGACAACACTATATTCAACAGGATAGTCAAACTGACTAAAGCCATTTTTTACAGAGAAGGTAATCTTGCCACCGTAGCAGGTTTCCTTTAAATAACTTGCTGGGCAACTGCCACTATACTCAGCTTCAAAGTTTAAACCTGCTGGGATTTTCGTAAAGCGAATGGGAATAATTTGGCCTTCATCATTTTTATGCCATACCGATTTGCCCGCTAGCATAGATGCAACTGGACCATCACCATCATCATTGGCATTTTCTAATAAATTATTGACGGTAACAGACAAATTATTTGACGGACTAATTGTATATTGCGCAGCTTTGGCCACTGGAGTCATATTTTTAAATGCCACACGGACCACACCAGAGGATTCCGCCTGACTCCCTGTCTTTTGTTTTAGCGTATATTTACAAAAACCGTATTCGGTAGGTGCTGTTGTTGCCCCACTAGTGCGATAAATAACGATTTGTTTTATTCCCGCATCCCAATCACAGTGTAGGTCATGTGGTGGATTACCCACAATACTTGCTTCGCCTGTACTAGACACTGTAATTTCACTACCAATGCCGATTGGTGAAGTCGTCACGGTGTAGTTGTCTGCATTTAAGGCAATTTGTCGTGTTTCAGCACTACCATTCACAGACTCTTCTTGAGGTAATGATGCCGGGAACGGATCAAAATAAACCGCACGATATTTAAGGTTATTTTTTAATGCACTTAATACCGCTTCGTACTTTGTTAAATCATCCTGATTGGCAACTTTGTATTCTGCATAATCTGGATCGTCGATATCCTTTTTCAAAGCATCAATTGTATTTTGATACTTATCTTGCAGAGCTGTTAAAGACTCATTGGTAATATCTGCCATATCTGCTGCGGTTAAATTCATTAACTCAACCGAACCAATATCACATGTGTTTCTTTGCGTAGGTGATAACTGTAAAGTACCATCTGTGATCCGCAAAATACCCCGTTGATCCGCATCACTACAGCCGTCTAAGCCAAGATTGATCAAGTCAAAACCGCTGCCGATTGCTTTCGGGTAATACAAAGGTAAATACAAGTTATAAGCAGATTTTGTTTGTAGGGCGCTTAATAAAGTCCCCATAGCATAGCTACTTACATCATGGTTTTGCAGAAAGCTTTCCGTACTATTCAGTACACTTTCGGGTAAATCACACTGTGCGGCTGCCAGTTCAAATGCATTATTACTTGCAACAAATTTTTGACCATTATCAGGTACAGCATTATTGAGATAGCGACAAGATTTCCCACCAGTATTGTAGGCCAATACATTGAAATACCAAGCCTTTGTACCATTGTTATCATAATAATAGGTACTAGCCGCATTGTTCTCGACTATTGTATTACTGGTTAAAACGAAGCTAGAAAAAGCACTTAAACGTTCCGTTCCCTGAGAAATGGCACGGATAATACTACCCGTATTTGGATTTGCTTGGTTTTTTGCAATCGTGTTTGCTGTTAGTTCAACTTTGGCATTACCACAGAAGTCCATCACACTATTGCTCGTCGATGAACCATTTTGAATAATACTGCTTTGCTGGAACACAATTTCAGGCTGGGTATCCCCCAAGTTCCCGATACAGTCCATAGCAACAACACTACCTTTAGGTGCGATGTTGCCCTGAACTAAACTGCTCACCAATAATGTTTTTTTCGACATATTATGCGCAACGGAGTAGATTGCACCGCCAGCAACTTTGGCTTGAGAGTTTTCAATTGCACCATTATTTAAGGTAAATGCTCCCCCTAAATACAAGGCACCACCTCGATCTTCTGCCATCCCGCCAGTAAGGCGTACATTATTGACGATAAAGTTGGCTTCTGAGCGTGAAGTATTAAAAATACGCGATTTGCCTTGGGCATTAATCGTCGTTCTAATATCCTCATAGGCAGGAAATTTCTGTGTCAGTAAATTTTTTGAATCATAGTTAAAGCGACTTTTCCCCTCTATCACGATCTGATTTAGAGGAACTAACTCACCTTTGGTCAGAAGATATTCACCTGCTTCAAGTTGAATATAATCGGTCTGCCCATTATTTGGATTACCGACATTACATCCACCAAAAGATTTGTTTTTACGTGCAGTTTCAATCGCTTCACGTAAAGAACATTGATTGAGATTTTCACCATTTTCATCCTCAAAGGTCGTAACTTTGATGATGTTACTTGTCGCTGCCATAGATGACATAGCCGCAAGGACCATGACTGCCAGCAATCCTTTTTTATAATTTTTCATGTGCTGTCCTTAATTCTATCCAGACTATTTTTTAAAGCGACGAAATCCAACTAAGCCAAGCAGCGCAAAAATACTCGCCCAGCCTAGAGCACCACCTGATGTTTTAACGGTTTTACTTTCCATTTCATTGGTTGGTTCTTGGAAAATACGCACTTCTGCAGCTAAATAATTTTTTGCCGAAGTATTAAAACGGGTTGAAGACGTCACCACACGCAATTCAAAAATATCTGCGCCATGCCAATTTCCATTTGGCGTGTATTCAAAATCACCATTCAAATTCAGTGTAAATTTACCTTTTGATTCGGTGCTTTGTACAACTATTGGACAACCATCTTGCCATGGCTCACCTGTTGGATTTGCCATACCCATCACTTTTGTACATTCTTCTTTTGGAATTAAATCACTGTCACCTAAAGCGTCTAAGATATTAAACTTCGCCACTTCACCTGTACGTATGTCTTTACCTAATCGAGGCATGCTCACAGGAACTACAATTTCGATGGCACCACGATCACACCATACATCATCCAAATTACGATTTTTTCCACGCTGATCAGAAGACTCACAATACACATGATGCTCATTGCCATCAGCTGTGGTCTTCCCTTTATTTAATATCGGGCTTGAGAAAATCGTTTCGTAATCTAATAAAATACGAGGACGTAAATAACCAATAAATGCGTTGTTTGCTGTGGTAAATGGACAGAAAAGTGCATTAAGATCTTCTGTTAAGGTTTTACAGCTACCTTCATCTTCACCCGTGATTAAACTTGTCCCAGACCACACATCATTTAAATTTGCAACAGGCCCAACAGGACAACTTGCAGCCACTAAGTTGTTATAAAAAACAGATTTGTTTGTTCCTGAGTTCACAACTTTACAATCTTGAGCGGTACCACTGAGCGCATTACCAATCACCACACTATTGGCTAAATAAGCATGCTCAGAGGTACTATTTAGTTCAATACCACCACTGTTCTTCAGTACTGTAATATTATTGAGTGCTAAACCATCACGTAAGTTGACAGCAAAACCTTCGTTTTTGAAAAAGGTACTATTGGCAATGATATTTTGAGGGTTACTGAACACCAACTTGCTGATGTCTGCGAGCCCATTTTGATTGTAAACAATCGCTCGACCAGAAGTGCTTTCATTATTTTTGAACAAAGACGTATAGATTTCATAAGCAGGTGCTTCTGAGTAAATTGCACCACCATCTACCGCTTTGTTGTTTTGAAAAATTGTGGTTCGCATATACAGACGGCTTGCTACAGCTGCGCCATCTTCTGAGAATCCAACATTGTAGATTGCACCACCAAGGCGTGCATTACCATCTTCAAACTTTACATTTTCAAGTGTGAGTTTTTCATTATTAAAAATGATGCCGCCTTTATCAGCACATTGATCTTGCTTACATCCTTTAAATGAAATTTCTTTAAAATTGATCGCAATTAGTTCTTTTTCGCCATCATTAATATTAAAAATTTGATCCTTACCCGTCATTTCAATGACGGCATTATTAAGACCGAGTACGACATCTTCATTGACGTTACTGCCATACGCCGTTTTCAGATTCAGTTCTGCTTTAATATCAATTTTTTTAGTGAGTTTATAAACTTCATTTTTTTTCAGAGAAATTGAGGCATAGGCGTCTTTACCCCCGCAACCATTATATCCGGCTTCTGGCATACCATTATTGATATATTCTATGGCTTCACGAAGTGAACATTCCTTGTCATCCTTTACAACATCTTCAGTGGTTGTAACGGTAATTTCTGCGCTAAATGCATGACCTGCCATGAGAAGCATGCCAATGCCTATGCTCTGTTTGAGCATATCCATCTCCTTAAATATTTTTTATCTTTTTATTCTTAAGTTGCACAATCCTTGCAACATTAAAATATTTTTATGTACTTTGTCACAGCTTGAGTAATTACTCAAGAATTTTTATTGCTTACCGATATTCATCAATTAGGGCAAAAATCTGTCTTAAATTTGCATGACTCAATTTGACTTTTTCACCTTTTAACATCTGAATCAGTTGTTCTAAAGATCTAAGTAAAATGGATGCCTGATGCGGCCCATGTGCTAACAAATAATCTACAATTTGTTGATCCATATGGATGCCACGTCGCGCCAAAACAGAGTTTACGAGTGCTTGTCGGTCTGCGTATAAGCTACCATTCGGCACTTTCACACTAACAGCCTGAGTTAATCGAGACTGTAGGTCTGGCAGTTCAAGTTTGAGTTCAATGGGCGCCAGCCGAGATGAAAAGACCAATTGACCACCTTCTTCGTTATTATAATTAATCAGGTGAAAAACAGCTTTTTGCCAATGTGGAACTCCGCTAATCGCTTCAATATCATCTAAAGCCACCAAATCATAGCGATCAAGCGAAGTAATCGCTTCAGTTGGCGCATCGAGCAATTCAAGCAATGAAACTTGAATTGCTGATTTGCCAATTTCTAAATAGGAGTCACATATTGCAGACAGTAAATGGCTTTTTCCTGTGCCAGCTCCACCATAGATATAGAAACGATTCATTAAACCAGCATGTAACTGACGAACACCATCGATTACATGCCCCCAACTCGGCCCAGAAAAATCACTAATTCGGGCATCGAGTTGTGGTTCTATATCTAGCTGCAATTGACGCATATCTATATTTTGGCCTTATCAATCTTTATGTTCTGATCTTTCAATGTTACTCGAAATTTCAGGATCTTGCAGCGAATTTGCAGACTGATTTTTGAGCTCGATATCGACAGCAATTTGATCGGTTTCTACGCTTAATGTGCCAATTTCAGCATCATTCACCACGAGTACATCATTTCGGTATAAATTACTTTTCTCATAATTTTCACGCGCATGACGTAATAACACCACAATAATCGCTGCGACTGGTAATGCAATGAGCATTCCGAGCAGTCCTGCCAATTGTGCGCCTGCAAGTACTGCAAAAACCACGGCTACTGGAGACAAACCAATTTTGTCACCCAGTAAGAACGGCTGTAGGATATAGCCTTCTATCGCCTGTCCCACCATGAAGACAACTAAAACTAAGGCTAAATGCACCCAATCCAAACCGAATTGGAACAAGCAAGCCACAATTGCCGAAATAATACCAACCGCAAAACCCAAATACGGAATAATACTGGCTAGACCCGCAATCATCCCAATGATGATACCAACCTCAATACCGACTAATTGAAGTCCAACCGCATATACAACGCCCAATAAGAACATCACCAAGAACTGGCCTTTTACAAATGCGCCAAGAACTTCATGACATTCGCCTACGATGGTTAATGTGCTTTTTTCGTATTTGCGTGGAATAAGACGACGCATGTTTTCTAACATACGTTCCCAGTCTAATAGGAAATAGAAAGCTATGATTGGAATTAAGACAATCGTGCCACCAATCTGTATGAAATTCAGACCCGATTGTGCCACTTTTAACAACATGGCTTGGATACTGTCTGCACTATAGTTGGTTTGAATATACTCCATGATCGCTGCTGACATTTGCTCTGTATCAATTTCCATCGGTACAAGATTAAATGTCTCTGATAACCACGGCAGGAATGTATAGTTGACCCAATGAATATTGCTTGGAATATTGTTTTTCGCATACATCAACTGTTCCCATACCAGTGGTACGAGGAACCACATTGCAAGGAATATAGCGACACCAATTCCAATAAAGACCAAACTGATAGATAACCAGCGCGGCAAGCCAATATTATGTAATTTATCGACTAAAGGGCTAAATAAATATGCAATTAGAAATGCGCCGATAAAAGGAACAACTACAGGCTTTAATAAGTATAAAACCCATAGGATCAATGCTATCCCAGCAAGAATAAAAATTCGGCGCAAGGTGCGATCACCCATATAAAGTCACCTTTTTTCAATGTAATCGTTATAGAAAAGAAAATATTTTAATAAAGATAACATTTTAGTGCGAAATAGCATAAGAGTTTTGCATATTCAGGTTATAATCCCCGCGCGAATGCGGAGACTTCATTATGAGCAACTCAACTTCTACCCCAAACACTGGTTTAAGCTACAAAGATGCAGGTGTCGACATTGAAGCGGGCGACGCGTTAGTCGATCGTATCAAATCTGTCGCGAAACGTACTGCACGTCCTGAAGTAATGGGCGGCCTAGGCGGCTTCGGCGCTCTTTGTAAAATTCCTAAAGGTTATGAAGAACCTGTTCTCGTATCTGGCACAGATGGTGTTGGTACAAAATTACGTTTAGCATTGAATTTGAACCGTCATGACACAATTGGTCAAGACTTGGTTGCAATGTGCGTAAACGATCTTCTCGTATGTGGTGCTGAACCACTGTTCTTCCTTGACTACTATGCAACTGGCCACCTCAACGTTGACGTTGCAGCAAATGTTGTAACTGGTATCGGTGCGGGTTGTGAACTTGCAGGCTGTGCATTGGTTGGCGGTGAAACTGCTGAAATGCCAGGTATGTATGAAGGCGAAGACTATGACCTTGCAGGTTTCTGCGTAGGTGTAGTTGAGCAAAGCAAAATTATTGATGGCTCTAAAGTTAAAGCGGGTGACGTTTTAGTTGGTGTTGCATCTTCTGGCGCACACTCAAACGGTTACTCACTTCTTCGTAAAATTTTAGATGTGAAAAACGTTGACCTTACTCAAATCGTTGATGGTCGTCCACTTGCAGATACAGCAATGGAACCAACACGTATTTATGTAAAACCAATTCTTCAGTTATTGAAAGAAGTGGATGTACACGCTATGGCGCACATCACAGGCGGCGGTTTACCGGGTAACTTACCTCGCGTACTGCCAAATGGTGCTCAAGCGGTAGTCAATGAAGCATCTTGGGAATGGCCAGAATTATTCAAACTACTTCAAAAAGAAGGTGGTGTTGAACAATTTGAAATGTACCGCACATTTAACTGTGGCGTAGGTATGGTTCTCGTGGTTGATGCAGCCGATGCTGACAAAACTGTTGAATTACTCAATAGCCTTGGCGAAAAAGCATTCACAATGGGTCACATTGCAGATAATGCTGAATCTGTTGAAGGCGCTGACGAAAAAATCCGTGTAGTTTTCGCATAAGCAACGTTCATGATTAAAATTGCTGTACTTGTTTCAGGCAGCGGATCTAACCTGCAAGCCCTGATCGATGCCAATCTATCAGGTCAAATCGTTGGGGTGATTTCCAATAGACCTGACGCTTTTGCACTGCAACGTGCAGAAAAAGCAAAGATTGCAACTGCAGTCATTGAACATAAACAATATCCAAGTCGTGAAGCTTTTGATGATGTGATGCATCAACAACTGCTCGACTGGGATGTTGATTTGGTCATTTTAGCAGGCTTTATGCGCATTTTAAGCGCAAAATTTGTCAAAGCATGGGAAGGAAAAATGATTAACATCCACCCTTCTCTGCTGCCAAATTATAAAGGCATGCATACTCATCAACGTGTTTTAAACACCGGTGATGTCTTCCATGGCTGTACAGTTCACTATGTGACTGCAGAGCTGGATGCTGGTCAAGCGCTTGCTCAAGGCGTACTTAAAGTCAATGTGCATGATCATGCTGAAAGTCTGGCAGATCGGGTTCACGTGCTTGAGCATGTGATTTACCCTCAAGTGGCAGAATGGATTTGTAATGGCACCATTCAACACACTGAAAACGGTGTTTTATATCGTGGCGAGCCTTTGCAACAACCTGTTCAATTCTGTAAGTTCTAAGCAACTGTATAATTTAACAATCAACGCATCTTAGGGTGCGTTTTGTTTTTCAGTGCCAAATAAAACTCTATTTATTACTAAAATCTAAAATCTAAAATCTAAAATCTAAAATCTAAAATCTAAAATCTAAAATCTAAAATCTAAAATCTAAAATCTAAAATCTAAAATCCATTTTTGCAGAATGTTCAACTTTATGATCAATATGTAGTTTTTAGTTAAATTAAAGCTTTTAGCATCATTAAAATAATAAGCTTATATTGCAATTAGTAAACCTTATAAATCTAGAAATATTACATCCTTCAAAAAAAGTGGAGAAAATCACATGTTAAAATCCATCACACTGGCGACTTGTGCATGTATAACACTGGGTATGATTGGTTGTGCTACGACATCAAATCCGGCTACTGATCGTAATTTAGATAAATTACAAAACAAAAATTGGGTTGCGAGTGAAATTCAAGGCGTTAAGCTTGAAGCTGCCCCTAACAATTCGAACGTACCCACCATCACTTTCGACGATACTCGTGTAAGTGGTTCTGATGGTTGTAATCGATTCATGGGCGGTTACGCTGTGCAAAACACAAAAATCCAATTTTCAAACCTTGCTACAACACAAAGAGCGTGTTTGACTGCGACAAATATTCCTCAACATTTTTCGCAGGCATTGAGCCAAGTTACTCATTATGATGCCTCTAAAGATCATTTGAAATTTTTAGATGCCAACAACAAAGTTGTTTTACAATTTGAAAATGCGAAATAAATCTCAAAAGTAGAATGTTTCATTCATAAAAAAAGCACTCTATAGAGTTAATGCCAGTCAGTTAAGCAAATTTTAGTAAAATGTAGTAAAAATGAGTGTATGTAAATACGCTCATTTTTTTATGTCTTTATCTGAACATTTAGAATCCACTCTTGAACATTCTCTCCCATCACTC